>JAFLBZ010000003.1 GCA_017303715.1 Rhodothermia bacterium
TGCCACATTTTCTGGCTTGCAATAAACCCTAATACTTTAGCGAGGGGTTTTCTGCATCGGCCACCACTTTCGGCTTTAGTCATGACGAATCGTGATTTGCCGCATCAAAGCAACATCGTAATAGAAATTCATTTCCGAACAAGAGCAAAGGAATATGCAAAAGAAACAAAGCAAATTTAGCGTGAAAGCATTAATTAAATTTTTTATTTGGAATTGGTCTAAATAAGAATTATTTTTTTCTCACTAAAAAACCCATCCTCCGGTGCAGGGAAGACGGGTTGATAAATCAGGATGCAGTTTAGGCTTTTTTAACCCAACTGGTGCAATATCCTTTTGGAGCTATCGGGCCTTTAACCACGCTACACTTGCCACAAGCAGCTCCGCCTGTTGCTGCAATGAAGAGTTGGCAACCGTCACAGGGTTTTGCAGGATCCGGAGTGGCATCTACATACTTCAGGGTTTGACGCATGGTAATGTCTGCCGGAGCGAGTCCGGTGGTATCATTACAACCGGCTGCTGCTGCATCGCCACCGCCGCCACAAGCGGCTAAAGTTCCAGCCAAGACAGGTGCAACTGCGCCTACCATTGCGGCTTTAAATAAAAAGTCTCTGCGGTTAAGTTTTTCTTGCATGAGATTTACGGTTTGAGTGAGAGAGAACCACCTCTAAAAATGAGGTCGAAATCATTATTTCATTAAGGTATTCTGTATTTCTAATCCAATTCAATAGGTTTTTACGCATTGCGGTGTGCATAAAAAACCTACAAAACATTATCTTCGCGGGCGGAGGTAGTTGTTATCGTCCTCCCAATCGTTGTCATCTTCGTCATCCGTCATATTGCCTAAGCCCGAAAGCATAGACCCCACCAAGTCACTATATGAGGTAAGAAATTCGGCATAATCCTTACCCACCAAAGAGTGTTGGTGCAGGGCTTCAAGCACCCATTCCATCAAAACGAATTTCTCTGGAAGGGTACTTGTGGTAAAATGCTTTTGTACCAACTTCTCCAGCCCGCTCACTTGCAGGAGGAGACTTTGGTAGTCGTTCTGGCCCATTTCGTGCCGGAAGGTAAGGCTATTCCCTTTTGCAAACCAATCCAAAATAGGTTTATATGCCTGCTTCCCAATTTTTTTATCGGTTGGGTCTGGGAAGTAGCGTAAGAAGATCGCTTTGAGGGCTTTACCGATGAGGCGTCGTGCCACATTTTGCGCACCTTCTTGTTCTCCCTCGTACACCAATTCCACTTTTCCAGTAATGGCGGGTTCCACTTGTAGCAAGTCCAAAATACGGAGGGTTGTTTCCGACTCGTGTTGGAGCAAGGTGCGGCGTTCTGCCGCAGAAATAAGGGCTTCAAGCGCAGATCGAGTCATACGAACGGAAACCCCTGACTTCTGGTCAATATATTCACTTGTCCGCGCCTCGAAGGCCACTTGTTCTATGATTTCCCGAAAGAAGTGCGGTACATTTACGCGGATTCCACCCCGTTCTTGCCATGCTTCTTGCCGTGTGATCTCAATGCCTGTTTCCAAATCTTTTGGATAATGGGTAATAATCTGGCTATCAATCCGATCTTTGAGTGGTGTAATGATGTTACCACGGTTGGTATAGTCTTCCGGATTGGCCGTAAAAACCAGCAATAAATCTAAGGGAATACGCAGGTTAAAGCCGCGTATCTGGACGTCTTGCTCCTCCATGATGTTTAATAGCCCAACTTGAATACGTGGCTGAAGATCGGGTAATTCATTAATGGCAAAAATGCCCCGATTTGCACGCGGAATCAGTCCAAAATGGATAACTTCTTCATCGGCATATGTTAGCCGGCGGGTAGCAGCCTTGATGGGGTCTATATCGCCGATAAGGTCTGCCATATTGGTATCGGGTGTGGCTAATTTTTCGGTGTATCGTTCGGAGCGATGAAGCCAAGCGATGGGGGCTTCGTCCCCTTTTTCAGCAAGGATGGTGCGCCCGAATTTACTAATCGGGTGCAAGGGATTTTCGTTTAGCTCACTGCCTTCTATATAGGGAATAAATTCGTCCAACAAAGAAGCCAACATTCGGATAAGGCGGGTTTTTCCCTGTCCACGAAGGCCCAGCAATATAAGGTCGTGCCTTGCAAGTAATGCGTGTTGGATTTGCGGGATAACGGTTCGTTCATACCCAATCATTCCTTGGAAAACAGGTTCTTTTGATTTGAGTTTGGTAATGAGGTTGTGGCGCAGTTCCTCTTTTACGGTTCGGAAAACATATCCAGAACGCTTTAATTCACCGATGGTGTGGATTTGGGGAGGGTTCATGGGTAAGTTAGATAAAGGATGACCTTGGGTGGGAAGGAACATACCCACAAAGAACCATTTGGTTCAGATCGCTGGTCTAAAGTAGCGGATTCCAAGAGAACTTCATGAAAGTCTTAGAAGGATGAAGAAATCAATAAGGCGTGGTTAATAAGCGCTTAGCATTAACCAATTCCATGTTTTGCGGTTATTCGTGTGCCTATGGACGATTCCATAAACGTTTTTTAAAGTCTATTTGAAAGTTTGGTTGAAACGCATTCCTTTGTTGCAATACTATTTAGAATAAGTCTAAATTAAAATAATATATTCAAATAAACATGAACTGATAGCCTTATGTTTCGACTACAAAGCACCCTTAGAACACTTTTTTTTACCCTTTCATTAGCCACCCATCTGTTTGCCCAAACCCCTGATACTACACGAATCGTATTGCCTCCGGTAACGGTTATTGGAACGGCTCCGGAAGCCTTGCGTACCATCCCCGGCTCTGGGCGCACCTTTGGCCCAATGGCGATTGCAACCATCCAGCCGCGCGGTGCAGAAGACGTATTGCGCCATGTAAGCGGTGTTTATGTTCGTTCGGAAGATGGTCTTTCACTACGTCCCAACATCGGCATCCGTGGACTATCGCCTACCCGGAGTTCTAAAATCTTGCTATTGGAAGACGGCATCCCGCTAACCACTGCTCCCTACGGCGATCCGGCGCTGTATTACCACCCACCAATCGAACGCTTTTCGGGTGTAGAAGTCCTCAAAGGTGCAAGCCAATTGGCCTATGGCCCTCAAACCATTGGCGGGGTTATCAACTATATCACGCCATTGCCTAATAGCGACACGGGCTTTCTCCGCATGGGAGGTGGAAATCGGGGATACCGATCGGTACATGGTGGCTTCAGCAAACGCTTAACCGGAGAAAATGGGATAGGGGTGGACATTTTGCACAAGCGCTCTGACCTAAACCGCGATCACACCGGAACCACCCTGACAGATTTGATGCTGAAGGGCTTGCTTAAAACGGATACAAAGGGGCAAATTATCTTCAAATTTAATGCGTACCAAGAAAACTCGCAGGTTACCTATCCGGGCATCACAGAAGTACAATTTAAAGAATCTCCCTATTACAATCCTTTTGAAAATGACCGTTTTCGGGTGCAACAATTTGCCGTTCATACAACGGGTAGTCGTCTATTAACCCCAAAAACCTTACTCTCTGGCCATCTCTACGGCTATACAATTGCGCGAGATTGGTGGCGACAAGGGACTTTGGTGATGAAAAATGGCGTATTAACGGAAGACGACAACTCTGCAAATCCGGGTAATGCGCAAGGTGTTCGCATCCTCCTCGCTCCCAATCGGCGAGATGGGCGTCTCCGGAATTACCAGGTTGCTGGCATCGCACCACATCTCACGCATGAAGTGCATATCGGTAAGCGGGTGATGACCTTAGAAGGCGGTGTTCGTGCGCATTTTGAAACCCAAAAACGGCAACAACTACGGACGACTGCTGGCCCCACCGCCGAGTCCGGCACTTTGGTAGAAGACAACCTACGCCAAACGCAAGCCTATGCGGCCTTTATCGAAAACAAGGTCGAGTGGTCGCCACGCACTTCGGTCTCGGTTGGTTTTCGCTATGAAGCCATGAATTATCGCCGGAAAAACGCAATGGGAGCGTCCGGAAAAGGAATTGAGGGCGCAAAGAACTTACGTGTATGGATTCCGGGCGGTGGTATTAGCTTTTTACCCAACAAAAACTGGACAATTTTTGCCGGTCTTCATCGTGGTTTTGCACCACCTCGGGTAGAAGATGTCATAGACAATACGACAGGAACGGCCATTGAACTGGATGCCGAACTTAGCTGGAACACAGAATTTGGGGTACGCTGGCAAAAAAGTGGATTACGGGCCGAGTTTACCAGTTTCCGTATGGACTTCCAGAACCAGATTGTGCCAGCCTCGTTGGCGGGCGGAATTAGCTCAACCCTAACCAACGCAGGCGAAACACTACACATGGGCGCGGAAATGGCTTTGGAAGCAGATGCCACGGAGGCAGGATGGCCGCTTGTGCTATCTACCAATATGACGTGGCTCCCAGTAGCTCATTACAAGGGCAACCGGAAAAGCGCAATTATTGTAACCGAAGACGTGGGCGGGAACCGTTTGCCGTATGCACCGGAATGGCTTGCAGCTGCCATTATAAAGGTAAAACCAATGGAATTTCTAAACTTTGGCGTCGAGTGGGTTTATACCGGAAGTCAATTCTCGGACGATCTAAATTCGGTTACGCCTACTCCCAATGGCAGACAAGGGGAGATTACAGCATATGGATTGTTTAACGCCACCGTTCAGGCAACCCTTAAAAACAAGTGGAGTTTCTCCGGAAATGTCAAAAACATGGCCAATAAAGTTTACATTTCGGATCGTTCGCGAGGGATTATGGTCGGATCACCACGCAATTGGCAAATAGGCATTGCTAAAATATTCTGATGCAGGCATTGAGGTGGGCGAGAATGTTTAATCGTCCACCTCAACCACGCTTGGGAAAAAGCAGTATAAACGCTACCACCCAATACAATCACAAACCATTATATTTATTACAACTTATACAACCTTACTATTGGGTCATGTCTTGCGCATTTCATTTTTCGGGGAGATCGGATGTTAATGCTTCGGCGGATGTCCAAAGCCCTATCCAAAGTGGTACAGTGCCTCTTGTAGTGGCATAAGTAGAGGTAGCATCTTTAAGGATTGCTTTTCGTTTTCAAGGGGTTTCTAAATGGTTTCTGTTGCTTTTTTCAGCACCACACCCGGTTCTACGGGATTGACGGAGACGCAGTCACCTACCTTAAAATGGTGACGATTATCGGTATGTACCAAAAACTCCAATCCTTTTTGGCGCAAGCGATAGGTGATGTCGTGACCGCGAAATGCCTTTGAAATGACCTCGGCATGTACAGAATCGGTATTGGCGACCAACTGGATGTCTAAATGCTCTGGGCGAAGCGCGACCAATACCCCACCTTCTGCTGCGTGTTTCAGCGGGATATTTCCAACCGGACTATTGGCCATATGGCCATGGGCTTCAGAAAAAAAGAGGTTTGTTTTACCCAAAAATTGTGCGACAAACAAAGTATCTGGCTCATAATAGAGTTCTTCGGGTGTTCCTATTTGTTCGAGGTGGCCTTCTTGCATGACGCCAATACGGTCTGCAAAGGAAAAGGCTTCTTCTTGGTCGTGTGTCACTAAAATTGCACTCATTTTGGCTTCTTTCAACAAGTTGCGTAGCTCGTCGCGGGTTTCGTTGCGCAAAACTGCGTCTAAATTGGAGAAGGGTTCGTCTAAGAGAATCAGTTGCGGCTTTGGGGCCATAGCGCGTGCCAAAGCAACTCGTTGTTGTTGGCCGCCGGAGAGTTCGTGCGGCATTCGGTGAGCCAATTTTTGCAAGCCAACCAAGCCCAGCATTTCCTCGGTTCGCTTGGGTCTTTCGCTTTTGGGAAGGTGGTGTAGTCCAAACATCACATTGGCGCGAACATCTAAGTGCGGAAAAAGGGCATATTCCTGAAACACAAAACCAATCCCCCGCTTTTCGGGGCGTACCCAAGTATCCTCATCCGCAAAAACCCGACCATTTAGGGCAATGCGTCCACCTTCGGGTCGCTCAAATCCGCCAATCATGCGGAGTACGGTGGTTTTGCCACATCCACTTGGGCCAAGTAGGGCGAAGATCTCTTCCGGCTGGACGTCGAAGGAGACCTGTTTAACCACATTGCCTTCAGCGGGGCAATAGCATTTGTTTAGGTTTTGGACGGATAAAAGGGGAACTTTTTCCATGGAGGTTATGCGCATGAATAAACCTATAATTTAGCCTTCTGTTTATCACCATCGTCATCCCGCCGGCCTCGAATCATTCAATATTCATCATTTTATGCTATAAGCATCCTTTTATGCTTTTTCTTGGTACAAAAGCAAGCCGACGAAGACGGAAGAGATCAAAACAATGGTGAGGGCAAAAGGTGCAGCAGCCGAAAAATTCGCATTTGCCGTGTATTGCCATACGTTCATCGCCAAACTTTCGAAGCCTATAGGCGCCAAGAGCAATGTAATGGGCAGTTCCTTCATTATAGACAAAAAGACAAAGGCTATGCTCATCAATAAGCCGCGTTTTAGCAACGGAAGGGTTACTTTTCGAAAGGCCGCAAAGCCCGAAAATCCCAAAGAACGTGCAACTTCCTGAATACGGGGCGATGCCTGAAAGAGTGCAGAGCGAACAGGCCCGATGGCTTCGGCAAGTGCATGAAAAATGTAGGCAAAGATTAATAGAACGAGGGTTTGGTATAAAAAGGGAACCACCTCCAAGGCAAATGCGACAAAGGCCAATCCAAAAACGATGGGTGGTGTAGCATACCCCATATAAGACAGGCGCTCAAAAATGCGGGTATAGCGCGAAGGATGCCTAACCGAGCCATAGGCCAATAAAAGCGCAAAGAAAGCCGCTCCTAACGCTGCTGGCCATGCCACCAACGCCGACGCCCAAAGCGACATGAGCAAGTCTTGAAGATTAGTGGTGTCGTTTTGTTGAAATGCCCAAAATCCCACACAAAGCAAGGGTAAAACAACCGTTATTATGGTCATCAGACCCGAAAAAAGGAAGAAGACGCCTTTTAAACCACCCATTTCATGTAGGCGAAAACGACGCTTGGTTGCTCGGCTCGATGTGTCTAAACGGAGGCCACCGAGTTGTCTCGCCTCTAACCAAAGCATAAACAAGGTCATGGAGAGCGGAATCAGCGCCAATAACGCCACGGCTGCTGGATTGCTCATCTCGGTGGCTTGATATAACACAAAACTGAAGGTGCGGTACCGCATAAGCGAAACAACGCCAAAATCTCCCAATACATGCAGGGCTACAAGAAGGCTTCCGGCCAATAGCGCTGGCCTCAGTTGGGGCAAAAGTACCCTAAACCAAGACCTCTGAACACTCATTCCCAAAGAACGGGCACTTTCTTCGATCGCAGGATCTAAACCTAGTAATGCTGTTCGGAGGTTAAGGAAGAGGTAGGGATACAAGGTGAAGGTGAGGGCGACACAAGCACCCCAAAACCCGTTTAAGCGTGGAACCGCAACGCCAAAAAGTTGTGCAGACATGCCGTAGTCGCCGCCAATGGCCAAAAGCGCATAAGCCATCACATAACCCGGAAAAGCAAGTGGCAATACCGCCAGCCAAGTAAGTACTTTTCTGCCGGGCATGTTGGTACGGGTGGTAATCCATGCAATGGGGAAAGCGAGTAACACCACCAAGACCACAACAGCGACCATCAGTAGAAACGTGTCGCTAAACAACGCCCAAGTCCGTGCGGAAAAGACCTCGGCCAATGCCGCTTCGTCAGCACGGAAAGCATTACGCAACAAAAACAATAAGGGGAACAACATACCCACCGTAAGGAAGACGGATAATAACCAAAAGGGCGTATGTCGCTGGTTTTTCATGGCGATTACAAGACGCCCGTAGCCTTTAAGAGCGCCAAAGTGCCTTCCAAGTCTGCGAGTGTATTCAAATCAACGGCCATTTTAACTTTTCCCAATGCCTCAACTTGCATCAGTTTGGGATGAAGTTTAACCCCATCCACCACTGGATATTCAAATTCATCGTTTGCCATGTAGGTTTGTCCGGCTTGCGAAAGAATGAATTTAAGGAATGCCTTGGCAGCTTCTGGGTTTTTACCGGATTTCAGGATTCCCGCCCCCGAAACGTTTACCAAATTCCCTGCATCTCCGGCCTTAAACATGGTTTGCGCCACCGGATAGTTGGGGTCTTTGTCTGTGAACGACAAGAGATAATAATGGTTTGGCAGCCCCAAATCGGCTTCTCCAGCAGCAATGGCTTCAACAATGGCCGCGTTGTTGGTATAGGACTTGGGTTCGTTTGCCTTCATGGCCAAAAGCCAAATACGTGCTTTTTCTTCGCCTTGCGTCATGCGGAGCGCTGTTACAAAAGATTGAAAAGAAGCATTATCTGGCGCCCAAGCAATTTTCCCCTTCCATTTTGGATTCGTGAGGTCTTCAATCCCTTGTGGCAACTCTGCTACCTGTACACGTTTTACGGAATATGCCAAAGTTCTTGCACGTCCGGTAAGGGCCACCCATTGATCGTGTGGGTTTTGAAAGGTCTTGGCGACAGAGCCACTTAGCGCTTTGGGCAAATCGGCAAAAAGCCCAGCTTTCATCACTGCGCCTAAAGCACCTGCATCTTGCGCCCAGAAAAGGTCTGCCGGGCTTTTGTCCCCTTCCTGCTGTAACACCAAAGCAAGCTCCGCCGTTTTACCATATTTAACCTGTACATTTATACCGGTTTCCTTCATAAAACGCTCAATAATCCCATCTACCAACTCCTTCCCACGTCCGGCATACAGCACTAAACTCTTATCATCGGAGGTATTGGATGGTTGTGGGTTACAACCGGAAATCAAAAAAACACCCAAGGCCAGCATCAGAAAAGTTCGTTTCATCATGGTATTTGTTGATAATACTTTTTGTTTAGACTCAATCTAAATAAAATCAATCAAAATACCAACGGGCATACAAAAAAATCAACAACTCACTTGACTATACGACGATCATCGTAGTATATTAATTACGACGATCATCGTACTTTCATCATCGTAAAAAAACACCCCATGAAACGATCTTACACTGGACTTGGCGAAACAGAAATGGAACTGCTCCGACATGTATGGGAGGCGGGGCGTTGTACCGTAGCCGAAATCCATCAGGTGGTTACGAAATACCGTCCTGTAGCCTATACCACGATTATGTCTGTAATGAAAAAATTGGCGGACAAAGGCTACCTTAAATTTGAGCAAGAAGGCAATGCCTACGTTTATTGGTCTGCCGAGCCAGCCGAAGAGATGCAAGGCAAAGTTTTGCAAGAAGTGGTGGAAAAAGTGTTTAGTGGTTCACCCTCGGCTTTGGTACAAACCTTGGTGGCGCAAGGCAACATGAGTGAAGCACAACGCGAGGAAATCCTTGCAATTATAGAACAACTCAAACCTTGAGCCTTCTTTTGGGTCATGGTTGTCACAAAATTGGCCCAACACCGTCTTTTCAGCATCCGCCCATTCATCACTCTTCACCCCCAAACCCTCCAACATCATGAGGATTTTACTTGGACTTTTTTTAAGTTTATTACACATCGGCGGCGCGATGGTTTTTGCGCAAAGCCCGCCTCCACCTTCAAAACCACAAGTTTTCTTAGACTGTACATTCTGTGACCACGATTTTATCCGATCGGAGATCAAGTTTGTGGATTATGTCACGGATCGTGCCATTGCTGATGTACACGCCCTTATTACCACCGAAACAAACGGGAGTGGTGGCGAGACCTATACAATAGATTTAATGGGGCTCCAGCGGTTCCAGTCGTTAAAACAGACGCTCAAATTTGGGACATCTGGAGCCGATACTGGAGATCATGTTCGGAAAAAATTGGTACAGCATTTAAAGGTGGGCTTGGTTCCTTTTGTATCTGCAACGCCCACCCTTGCAAGCCTCCAAATTGGTTACACACCGCCCTCCGCAGACCCGAATACGCTGCCTGTTCCGCTTAACGACAAATGGAACTTGTGGAACTTTCGGATAGGGACCAATGCAAATATAGAAGCGGAAAGCAGCTATAAATCGGCCAATTACAGTGGCCGCTTCAATGCAAACCGAACTTCAGATAAATGGAAAACCTCTCTTTCCGCCTACTTAAGTAAAAACCGGAATGAGTTCACTTATACCAATGACCAGAACCGAGATACCACCTTAATTAACCTGAACAAGAACTGGTCTGTCAATTCGTCTGCTATTCGTACATTGGCCAAGCAGTCTTCGGGGCGTGTTTCTGTATCGCTTTTTGGTTCAACATATAACAACGTTTTACGCAACTTTCAGATAAGTCCGGGCTATGAATACAGTTTTACGCCCTACGAAGAATCCACACGCCGTGCCTTTAAGTTGCAGTGGAATCCCAATATTCAATTCGTGGAATACGAAGAAATCACCCTTTTTGATAAAAAAACTGAAACTTTATTCCAGAATCGGTTGAGCGCCATCTTATCACAACAACAACCGTGGGGATCCGCCTCGCTGACCTTAACCGGAACACATTACTTGCACGATTTTCAACTTTGGCAACTTTCGTTGATAGGCAATGTAGAGTGGCGGATTACCAAAGGTCTGTCGTTTAGTGTAGGGGGGTCTTTTGCCTCCATCAACGACCAAATTAGCCTGCCCAAAAACGATCCTTCCAGCGAAGACATTCTGACGCGCTTCAAACAACAAAAGACAAACTTCCGCTATTGGACGTTTATGGGACTTTCTTATCGCTTCGGTGCATTAACAAATAACATTGTAAACTCCAGATTTGACGAAGGAGGTGGATTTTACATTTCCTATTAACCCATTGTTTTTCAAAAACTAACTCTAAACACCATGACGCTATTTTCTTCATTTAGCGACCAATACCTTTGGTTCAATGCTGGATTGGTACTCTTCATTTGGAGTGCAATTACACTGGCAACATGGGGCATTCTTGAGATCAAGAAAAACTGGCATCCGGTTTTACGAACGGGTTTATACCGTGCGCTTATGGTGGCACTACCGCTAAGTATTTTACTGGTCGTACTCGGTTTTCCAGCGCTGATGTCCATTGAAAGCCCATTTTTTTCGCAAGAATCGGAAGCAAAAACTACCCTCGTTACACAAGAAGCAGCATTTCACGCCACTTCAAAGGCCACAACACCACTGCCTACCACCGGATCACCTCCTCGGCCACAGGTGCAACAAACAAACAGCCAGAAAATACACCCCCTTTTCGGTGGGAAAGACGTTTTCTGGGGCGTTTTCGGCTTAGGTATTGGGCTGCTATTGCTGATCCAATTGGGGAAGTTTATCCACGAAACCGCACAATTATATCGGTTCCGTCAAGGGCTTAAAGTCACCCTTCATCCAGATTTTCAAGACATGCTGTATGCATTGTCTCTACAAGTGGGCCTTCGTCCAGATCGGGTTTTGTTGGCCACAATCGAGGCAGAGACCGTCCCGATGACCTTTGGTTGGCGTAGGCCGATGATTGTTCTGCCCGCCTTTTTATTGGAAAAACCGTTAGAGGCAGAGATGGCCATTTTCCACGAATTGGTACACATCCGCCGCCATGATTTTGTCTGGAATTGGGTAGAACGGCTATTGAATCTTGCATTTTGGTTCCATCCTCTGATGTACCTCATCCGCAACCGAATTGTGCAGGCACGCGAACAGGTTTGCGACACCACGGTCTTGAGCATTGGTTGTTATCCAGCAGATGTGTATGCCAAGCTATTGTTCCAACTTTCTGCTGCTCCGGCGCACCGTCCAGCGTTGCAAATGGCAGACACGTTTATGAGCCTTAAAACACGCCTCGAAGCCATCAAGTGCCAAACCCATAGCCAGTACCACATCCAACACGCACACCGTTTAGGCAAAGTATTGAGTATGGTACTTCTCGTTCTAACGACGCTTCTTGTGGCCGGAACCAAGTTTTACGAAACACCACCACCAAAAACGACCATCACGCCAGCCATTGCAAATTCCGCTGATTGCGCATTGTCGTTCAAAAGTGGCCAGATTAACTTATACAACAACAACGACTTGGATGTGAACGTATCCTACCGTGCCCATCGGGGCTTTTGCACGGGCATAATCTTACACCCACAAACGGGCTTAATCCGGTTTTCTACCATGCCTTTTCAACAGGCCCACCAAGCCGGAAATGTATCGGGGAACCTAATCCGCTTCTCGGTAGAAGGCTTCCATGTGACAATTTCATCCCAAGAAGCAATCTTGGAAAACCCCGCTCGGCAAACGCTTTATGTGGCGCGTTATCCAAAATACCAACCGGAAAATTGGCAGAACAACCGTCCTGAAGGCAGTTTTGAACGGTTTTCGGATCCACTTTGGTACTTTGGCTTAGAAGCCGAAATGCCACAAGAGGAAGAAAACGGGGTTCTGACACTTGCAAATTCCAGCTCAAATCTAATTTTCTCCCCCAAAATAGTAAATGGCCGACCTGTTAAAAACGGAAACGATGTTACACTTTCTTCCACTAACGCCAATAACCATTATTTTTATTGGTTTTTGGAAGATGTCGGACGCATCATTTTCTCGGTTTCCAAATTTAGAGGGGCGGTAGAAACAGGAAAGGTAGCAGGAAAAAAAATGACCCTCTACCATCAAGGAAGGACTATCGAGATCGAAAACCATTACAACCTTTTACAAGATCGCTCCAATGCGCAAATTTGGGTTAGAATAGATCCGAGTCCGCGCTACAAACATAGTGGCATAACGGCAAAGCCCGACCATATTGATCGGGAGATAGAATCCCAAAATCCGTCAATCATGGGCACTTTTAGTAGGTCTTCCAGAAACACTACGACGGAGATACCAATAGAAGGATTTGATATTGTTGCAGACAATGAACCTGCGAACACAAATCCCTTAGCAAATACCGAAAGCAAACTTGCACAATTGAGTACGTTGTTAGACCGTCAGGCCGAACAATTAGACTGGGAGTATTACCGTACCCAAGAACTTTACGGCCAGTACCAAGAAAATACAGAAGTACGGGACGAAATCATGCGGTATGGCTTTGCCATGAAGCAAAAGATGAGGGGGCTTTCTTTGCTCAAGTCCCAATTGGAGCAACAAAAAAGCCTGCTTCAGAAGGGTTCTTTAGGAAACGCCGAACAAAGGTTAGAGGAATTATCACAAAGAATTAACCAATTAAACCGAGAAACAGAACTCCTAAAGCGACAAAAGCCAAAGTATTCCGACAAAAATACCAATCGCTCAGGCCTCAATACCAATCGCTCAGGCGTAAAGGTGTGGACAACATCACCCAAAGGCTCTTCCAACACCTCTGTGGCAAAACCTCCAAGCGGTATTGATGCAAGTTCACCAGCCAGAGCGCCAAGTTCGCGTGAAGAGCCGTTTCCTACAAGACGTAATAGCACAATCACCTCCCACGGTTATCACTTTATATGTGAATCAGGCAAAGACTGTTCTTTCACAACATCGTGTACCGAGAACAACAACTGTAGTGTGAATTCCTTTGTTCGTACAAGTCCACAAAACCGTTTAGGTGCAACGGCTGAGACCAAACTGACAAAGCCTTGCAACACCAAACAGCCTTGTGCGGAATCGCCAGAGTCGGTAGTTCGACCCAAAAATAAAACGCCTTAACCCGTAACAATACCTCCTCCAAAACAAGCCCGTTTGCTCCAAGCAGCGGGTTTGTTGTTTTTTAACGAGACCGATGGGCTTTAACCCATTGTTATGCCATTTAGGAAAAAATGCTGTTTATGGGTTGATATTGCTAAAACTTTTGGGTGTTTGACATGAGTAAACCGAAATAAGATTTGTGCCACAAGTGGCGAAGGTGCAAGAAACAAGCAATCAAGAGATTATAGGGCTGGCTTGTGGCTCACGAATGGTCTTTTTTGTTTGGTCAGAGATAAGGTCTATGAAAACAAAATTGCAATTTTTATAAAACAAAGAAAGGTGTTTTTTCATATATTTTCGTGCAAAAACATCATTACTATGCCCACATCCGAACCCATAGACCACGATAGCTTATTCAAAGAACTTATTCGGGTTTTCACCTACGAGTTCATTACGTTGTTTGCCCCTAAATTGGCAGCCGATCTCGACCGAGATTCATTCGAGTTTTGGACAAAGAATTGCTCCAGCTTTTGGATCAAGGTGAGCGCAAAGAAGTGGATTTACTCGTAAAAGCAAAATTAAGTGGTCAACCTGTCTTTTTCTTGATTCATTTCGAGGTGCAATCTTCGTCCAATAATTGGTCGCCTGTGCGAATGTTCCAATACACAGCGCGTTTGTACGAGCGTTTTGGACTTCCCATTTATCCGATTGCACTTTTGACTTGGGATAGCCCGAAAAAAGAAACGTCTAGTCATTTTTCGTTTGGCTTTCCACACTTCAACGTGTTGCAATTCAATTTCCACACCATCCAACTCAACCGTTTAAATTGGCGGGACTTTATGCGCATCGAAAACCCTGTGGCAACGGCACTCATGGCAAAAATGAACATTCCAAAAGAAGATCGTCCTTACGTAAAGTTGGAATACCTGCGCATGATCGTTACGCTGAAATTAGACCGCACCAAATCCGCACTGATTTGGCAATTCATGGAGACGTACCTTCAATTGAACCAAATAGAGGAACAAAAAGCCCAAACCTTGATAGAAATAGAACTTCCACCTGAAAATAAAAACGAAATGAGACTTTATAACACTTCCTTCCATGACAAAGGGCGTGCCGAAGGAATCCTGATTGGCATCGAGCAAGGAAAAGCCGAAGGCGAATTTCAAGCCAAACTCGCAACGACCAAACACTTAATCGAGCGCAAATTTGGCGAATCGGTGTTAGCGATTTATCAAGCACGATTGGAGCAAATGTCCCTCAAAGAAATTGATGCGCTTTTTGATGTGGCGATATTCTTCAACGAACCAAATGAAATTGAGGAGTGGTTTAACGAAAAGATGTTACCAACCACATAAGAATTGTGCATAAAATCAGATACTGTGTCTAAAATCAAGTTGCTTTCGGCCCGTGTGGAAGCGTTGAAGAATAAAGCGTACACGTAATTCCTACAGTAGTATTGGCTCTTCCCCCCCTTTCTTTAGAGTAACGCCACTTCCTCGTTCGCCAAAAGCGGATTGGGGACTGTTTCTATTTCTTCTACCACCCCATCACGGAAGCGCACAATTTTTCGGGCATGGTGCGAGATGTCTTCCTCGTGCGTAACCATTACCACGGTATTTCCTGCACGATAAAGTGCTTCAAAGATACGCATGATTTCCGCGCTGGTGCGGGTATCCAAGTTGCCTGTAGGCTCATCGGCCAAGATCAACGAAGGACGGGTAACAATGGCCCGCGCAATAGCTACACGCTGGCGTTGCCCTCCAGAAAGTTCATTGGGTTTATGATTTACGCGGTCGCCCAAACCCACACTGTCTAAGGCATGTTGTGCCCGATCGCGCCGCTCGGAACGTTTAACCCCCGCATAGACCAAGGGGAGTTCCACGTTTTGCAAGATGCTAATCCGAGGAATCAGGTTAAAGGTTTGGAAAACGAAACCTATTTCACGGTTGCGCACCTCCGCCAATTCGTTGTCCCGCATCTTGCTCACATCTTGCCCATTGAGCATATACGTGCCAGCGGTTGGCGTGTCTAAACAGCCGACCATGTTCATCATCGTGGACTTTCCCGACCCCGATGGCCCCATGATCGCTACAAATTCATTGGGATAAATATCCAACGAAACCCCGTTCAAGGCACGCACTTCCTGATCGCCCATTACATAGACCTTTGTCATCTCCCGAATGCTGATCAACGGTTCTGCCATTTTTCCTGCGGTTTGGTATTCGGTCAAGCCTTCGCCGACTGGTAGGTAATAATATTAATTTTTCTTATTGTCTGTTTTGCGGGTACGTACCGCTTCGCCTTCTTCCAATTCACGGCTTACGATGCTATACGGCCCAATAATCACCTTTTCCGTACCAGATAAACCGGATTTAATCTCGATATGAGTTTCATTCGCAATCCCCGTTTCTACCTGCACCATGTGTGCTTTGCCATCTCGTATCACAAAAACCACCTTTCGCAAGTCCTCTTTTTTCTTAACGGGGTTTGGGTTCGCCGCATCTGTAGGCGTTTCTTCTTCGGTTTTGGTACTTCCTTTGGCCTGTTTGCCTTTGGGTTTTGCATAATCACGCACCGTAACGGCCTGAATAGGGACGGCCACCGCATTGATAATGGTATCCGTTGAAATATCTACCGTGCCACTCATACCGGGCCGGAACTCGGCTTGGGTTACTTGTACGGGTGTTTCTTCTGGACTGGGAATGGGGTTTAGCCTGCGTTGTACCCCCTCTTTTGTGATCGGCGCTTGTCCCACGAGGCGTACCTTTACCGGAAAATTAGTGACTTGGTCTTGGGTTCCTGTTCCGGTAGTACGAGCCGAGTTTGCGATTTCGGTCACAACGCCCTTAAACACACGTTCTGGATAGGCATCCACCGATACATTCGCCGTATCCCCAACGGCCACATTGACGACATCGTTTTCGTTCACATCCACCTGCACTTCCATTTGGTCTAAACGGGCGATCCGCATCATTTCGGTTCCACTCATTTGGCTTGTCCCCACCACACGCTCACCCAACTCCACATTCAACTGGCTCACCACCCCGCTCATTGGTGCAAAAATAGAGGTTTTGTTCAACTGTTCACGGGCTTCACGGAGGCGTGCCTCGGCACTTTGGACGGCAAACTTGGCGGCATCGGTATTGGCCTTGGCAATGTTAAACTGTGTCTGAGCGGCCTCGAAGGTACTCTTGGGGATCACACCCTTCTCAAACAAGTCTTTTTGGCGGTTAAAGTCCAATTCAGCCCCCATAAGCTGTGCCTGAGACTGCGCCAAAGCAGCCTTAGCTTGGGAGACGCCAGCCTCGCTCTGCTCTACCTGTGCGGCATAAAAGTCCGATTTTATCCGAGCCAATAACATTCCTTTTTCCACCCAATCCCCTTCTTTCACGGCAAGGAAAACGATCTCGCCCGATACGTCGGGGGAAATTTTCACCTCCACTTCCGGCTGGATTTTTCCGGAAGCAGTAACCACTTGCGTGATGTCGCGGCGCTCTACATTCGCCAACTCGATTTCTTTTCCTTCCTCGGTGTTCCGATCCTTGAAAATCCAGAGGAAGACGACCAATAACACGATCACGACACCGCTTATAAGGAGCAGATTTCGGGTCGTATTGCGTTTTGCTGCCATGTTTTTATGATTTGATTACTGGCTTGCACGGTACATTCGCCAGCAGTTGGGTTTATTTTGAATTTGGAATGAGCGACATTTCCGGCTTAATGCGACCTATATAATACTCCAAGACCTGCTTTTGGAATACCAAGCCATACTTTGCTTGAATTTGTTGGCTTTGCGCCTCCACCAATCCTGCGCGTGCTTGTGTCAATTCGGTTAGTGTAGAAGCACCCAGATTATAGCGGTTCTGTTCGACCTCTAAGGCTTGCTTCCGAAAATTCACCTGAACCGCCGCCACTTGGAGTTGTTTATCCGCATTTAAATAGTCCAAATGTGCTTGACGGACTTCAGAAGCGACCGATTGTTCTAAGTTCCGAAGGTCTAAGACCGCATTTTCGGCCTGATAACGTGCCATTTCTAAAGAGCGACGAATTTGGTTGCGGTCATAAATCGTCCAAGACAACGTAAAACCCACTCCAAAATTGCGGTTATCCAATAATTGACGGAAAATATTGTCATTCGCACGGCTTGAATATTGTGTACTGACGCTACCGCCCAAATTCAGCGTAGGCATTCGATTCGCTCGGATCAAGTCCATATTCATCTGATTGGCCTCGATGGTTGCCTTCTGTGCCTGAATATCCATACGGTTTTGAAGTGCTGTGCGAATCATCAATTCAACATTATAGTTCTCTTTCAGCAAACTCGCTGTCCCCAAATCTGGAATTTCAAAGTCGTACACCACAAATGGATCTACTTCTAAGGTTTGGATAAGGCGTGTTTTTGCACGTTCGTAGGCCAATTGCTGGTTCAACAACTGGAGTTCTGCCTGCGCCACCAAGGCTTGTTGTTGGAGTGCATCGGACTCCGCACGCACCCCACCGCGAACAAATTGCTGAATGCGTACCAACTGTTGTTTCTGTGCCGCAAGGTTTTCCTCTACCACCCGTATTTGTTCTTGGTTCCTAATGACGTCTAAATAACCAGAGGCCACAGCAAAGATAATGTTTTCGCGTGCGCGTTGTACCGTCAATTCACTGGCATCGGTTTGGCGCTTGGCCTGAAGATATGCTGGCGCTTGAGCATTTCCCCCAAATAACAACCGGTTCCAATAGCCTCCTTGCCATAACAACATCCCACCACTCACCGATACGCCGCTAGAAAGAGAAGGCGAAAAGGAAAAATTGATAGTGGTTTGGTCAAAACTCCGGCCATAACCCGGATTAAGACTGGCACTGGCTTGTGCCGAGGGTAAAAACACATCTAAGGCTTGCGCCTCTGCGACCCGCTGGATAGCAACCGCATTTTCGGCTTTATGAAGGGCTACACTATTGCTTAGTGCTGTTTGGATAGCATTTCTAAGGGTTAGTTTTTGGGGTGTTTGTGCTGCTACGCCTTCGTAACACACCCACAACACACCAACCCAAGTACAGAACTTTAAAAATTTCATCATAATGGAAATCACATTCATGACATCGGAAGGACATTGTTTCTTTACACGAGAACTTTTCCGTTAGGTTACAGATTTACAAACAAAGGTAATACCGAAAACCACACTTGACACAACCTTCAAGAAAATAACGTTCTTTTGTTATGGTTGTATATGGCCAAGTAAGCCCATACACCCATAATCATCCATGAATAAGCATACACTGCTTGATTTTGCACAAATCGCCCAGCACTAAAAACTTATTTGCCCCTTTTTACATCCATCGTGTAGAAACAGACCGAAAGTTCATGGCATCAAGTACCCGTTCAATTTTAACTTCTTGGCTAATTAGTTTTTTTCTAATCAAGTTTTTGCACCAAATATTCCTTTCATGGCTGTTTCGTTTGGTATCGTTGTATTCCCCGGCTCAAATTGTGATCACGACGCCTACCACAGTATAAAACACCTTTTAAACCAAGAGGCTCATTTTATCTGGCACAAAGATACGTCCCTAAGCAACGTGGATGTTGTTCTCTTACCGGGTGGCTTTTCTTATGGCGATTATTTACGTAGTGGTGCAATTGCCCGACTTTCGCCCATTATGAAGGCCGTTACTGATTTTGCCGAGGGCGGCGGTTTGGTCATGGGCATCTGTAATGGCTTTCAGGTGCTTTGTGAGTCCCACCTCTTGCCCGGTGGATTGGGACGTAACCGCGACCTGCGCTTCATTTGTAAGCCCACCTACTTGCGGACAGAGAACAACCAAACCCCTTTCACGAACCAGCTAACCAAGGGCCAAGTTCTGGATATTCCAATTGCCCACGGAGATGGGAATTATTATGCCGACGACGAGACAATAGCCCAATTGGAGGCCGAAAATCGGGTGGTTTTTCGGTATGCGACCTCAAAAGGTGAAATTACCGAAGGGGCAAACCCGAATGGATCTCGTAATAATATTGCCGGCATCATCAATGCGCGTGGGAATGTCCTCGGTATGATGCCCCATCCGGAACGGCATGTAGAACCCCTTTTAGGATCTGCCGACGGTGCATGGATATTCCGCTCCATCATTCAGTCTTTTGTAGGGATTTGAAGATGAACCTTGCGGTTTTTGCCTCCGGCAGTGGCTCAAACTTCCAAGCCATTGCACAAGCCATTGCAGCAGATAAACTTAAGGCCCGCCTTTGCGTAGTCATCAGCAATGCAGCAACCGCCGGCATACACGAGCGTGCCAAGCAATACAGCGTACCGTCTTTTACGCTAAACCCCCGCGACTTCACGGAAGAGGCGGTTTATGTGCAAAAATTAATGAATATCCTACAACAATATCATGTTGATTTTATTGCACTTGCAGGGTACTTACGCAAGATCCCAACGCCAGTTCTAAGTGCTTTTCCAAACCGGATTTTAAACATTCATCCCTCTTTATTACCCGCATTTGGTGGAAAAGGCATGTATGGTCATCGGGTACACGAGGCCGTTCTCGCACATGGCGTCCGCTGGACAGGCGCAACGGTGCATCTTGTGGATTCGGAATATGATACGGGGCCTATTGTTTTACAAGAACCCGTACCTGTAAGACAACACGACACCCCCGAAACGCTGGCAGCCCGTGTACTTTTTAAGGAACACCGCCTCTTTCCAGAAGCACTCCAGTTGTTTGTGGAACAACGTGTACACATTACAGAACAGCGAACGACAATTATAGATGGCTCTTTACCCCGTGGCTACCACCGACCAAAAACCTAAGCGAATCCATAAAAGCGTTTTCTCCTTTCCGCCTCAACAATTCCTCGTTTTTGAAAGCCTTATCAGGTAAAATCCTCATGCGATCTTGAAACCAAGTATTCGCTACCAGACACGCTTTTCTCTATCTTACCTTCCGAAAATTTCGTTTGCTACCAAAAATGATCAAACCAAAATCACTTCCGGCTGTCGAAAACCTACAAACGGTTTCGCGTGCTCTTTTGTCTGTTTCCGATAAAACCGATTTGATTCCATTTGCACAACGCTTGGCGCAATGTGGTATCGAAATCATTTCTACGGGCGGCACAGCACGCACCCTCCGCGAGGCAGGTCTTCAGGTGAAAGACGTTTCAGAAATCACGGGCTTTCCCGAAATTATGGACGGACGAGTCAAAACCCTGCACCCCAACATTCATGGAAGTCTTCTGGCTCGGCGCAACAATCCAGACGATTTGGTGCAACTTCGGGGAATAGGTTCTGAGCTTATAGATTTGGTCGTGGTGAACCTCTATCCGTTCCAGAAAGCGATCTCGCAAGAGGCGATTACAGACGCCTTAGCCATCGAAAATATAGACATTGGTGGCCCAACCATGATTCGTGCGGCGGCCAAAAATTTCTTCTTTGTTACGGTCGTCACCTCGTCTAAGGATTACGATACGGTCGCACAAATGCTTGAGGAAAACCACAACACCCTGCCTTTGGAGTTTCGTCGCCAAATGGCCACAAAAGCCTTTGAGCATACAGCAGCCTATGATACAGCGATTGCGCAGTACTTCATTAAATCGCACCCCAAGACAGAAGACACCATTTTTGAGCGCCCACTTCAAGTAAATTTGCCCCTTGTTCAAGCCCTTAGATATGGCGAAAATCCACATCAGCGAGCTGCTTTTTTTGGGCATCCAGACCGCTACTTCAGAAAATTGCATGGCAAAGAATTGTCCTATAACAACCTTTTAGACCTGAGTGCGGCCCTATTCCTCATAGATGAGTTTAAAGACGCAAGACCCACAGCGGCTATCCTAAAACACACCAATCCCTGTGGCGTTGGAACCGCCAACGTGCTCTCGGCAGCTTACAAAAAAGCGTTCTCCACCGACCGCCAGTCTCCTTTTGGGGGGATTGTGGCGGTTAACCGTCCCTTAGACTTGGCAACGGCCCAAGCCATAGACCAGATTTTTACCGAAATGGTGATTGCACCGTCTTTCGACGAAGAAGCGCTGGCCTTGTTAAGCAAAAAACAGAATAGGCGCATCATACAAATGAACCAAGCCGCTCGATTTGACCACGCGCCGGATATTCGCTCGGTTATTGGGGGCATGTTGGTACAAAGTAGGGATTCGGTCTTGCGCTCTATCGAGGATGCAAAAAAGCATTATGTGGTGGTGACCGACCGGCAACCCACTAACGCGGAATGGTTGGATTTAGACTTTGCTTGGCGGATTGCAAAACATGTTAAAAGCAATGCGATTGTCTATGCAAAAAACGGCATGACCTTGGGCATCGGTGCGGGGCAAATGAGCCGCATAGACGCCTCCGAGGTTGCGGTCATGAAAGGCCAAAAAGAAGCGCTCGACTTTACGGGCTGTGTTGTGGCCTCCGATGCTTTTTTCCCTTTTGCCGACGGTTTATTGGCCGCAGCAAACGCAGGAGCAACCGCTGCCATCCAACCCGGCGGCTCGATTAGAGATGAAGAAGTGATTGAGGCCGCAAATCAACAAAATTTAGCGATGGTTTTTACGGCAAAACGTCACTTCCGACATTGAAATTAATTATCTTATATCTTGATTAAGTATTCGATTTACCTTGCCCTTTGCCCCTTTAAATGTTGTATCTTGAAGTCTGCATTTGTGCAAGGAAATTCCCCCTGTATCCGATAACACACCCACTGTCAACCACCGAACAGATTAATCACGACTCATGGGCATCTTCAGCAGTTTTGCTACCGACGTAGCCATAGATTTGGGTACTGCCAATACCCTAATCTACATCCGTGGACGCGGCATCGTCCTCAACGAACCGAGCATTGTAGCGGTCAATCGCAATACGCGCAAAATTGTGGCCATTGGTCACGAGGCGCAACAAATGCACGAACGTACCCACAAAGACCTTGAAACCATCCGCCCGCTCAAAGATGGCGTCATTGCAGACTTTGACGTAGCCGAGCAGATGATCAAACGTCTGATCATGAAGGTACAAACGAAGTGGTACACCAACATCCGCCGTATGGTGGTGTGCGTACCCAGCGGCATCACCGAGGTGGAAAAACGCGCCGTGCGAGACTCCTCCGAACATGCCGGCGCACGCCAAGTCTATCTGATAGACGAGCCGATGGCTGCCGCTATTGGGATTGGCTTGGACGTCCACGAGCCGGTCGGGAATATGATTGTTGACATCGGGGGAGGAACCACCGAGATCGCCGTAATTGCCCTATCGGGGATTGTTATTGACGAATCTATCCGCTTGGCGGGTGATCAGTTGGACAATTCCTTGGTGCAATACTTCCGCCGTAACCACAACCTTTTGATCGGACAACGCACCGCCGAGCGAATCAAGTGCGAAGTGGGTAGCGCCGTAGAGTTGGATCCCGAATTGGAACTCTCGGTAAAGGGTCGTGACTTGGTGAGCGGTATCCCGAAAATCCGAACCATTTCGTCCGAAGATGTTCGGGAGGCGATTAAAGATCCGGTAGATCAAATCGTTGCAGCTGTTGTTCGTGCATTAGAGCGCACCCCTCCAGAATTGGGGGCCGATATTCTGGAACGAGGCATTATGCTCACAGGAGGTGGCGCACTTTTGCGTGGTCTTGATCAGCGCATCCGCCGCCAAGCAGAATTGCCCGCATATGTTGCGGAGGATCCGTTAACCGCTGTGGTTCGTGGAACCGGAAAAGTACTTGAGAACTTAGAATATTACGAGACCGTCGTAAGTTGATTTGGTGCGGGATGCTGTTGGGTATCCCGCTCTCCTTTAACCTTTACCGTCGTTTTACCATGCGTCTTTGGGATCGCATCCGAGACTTTGTCTTTTTAGCGGTCTTGCTTCTTACCTCTCTGACCGTCCTCTTGGGCGTTCAGTATGAGGCATTTTTGTCCTTGCGGAGTGCTTCTTTGGAATTTACCTCAAGGGTAGAAAGTGCATTTGCTTGGGTGGGAAGATACGTAAATGCGCTAAATGAAAACGACCAACTACGTGCCAATAACCTACGCCTTTCGAGTCGCTTAGCCCGTTTATTGGAAGAAGAAATCGAAAATCAGCGCTTGCGCGGCCTACTCAACCTAAAATCTAAATGGGCGGAATATCCGCGTGTTGCCGCACAAATTGTATCAAGAGACGTTACCAAGAGCAATAACCTCCTGACCATCAATGTTGGCAGCAACCAAGGCATCGAGAAAGGTATGCCAGTCATCAGCGACCGAGGTTTAATTGGTCGTGTGGTATTGGTAAGCCGGAATTATAGTGTCGTGATGCCTTATCTCAATACTACGTTTAAGGCCGCTGCCAAAATCCAGCCCCAACAGATTTACGGTATCATCCGATGGGAGGGTAACCGTCCAGATCGCCTTTTATTAGACCATGTTGTCAAAACAGAAAAGGTTTCTAAAGGTGATACCATTGTAACGGCTGGTTACACACATGGATTTTACCCCGCAGGTATTCCAATTGGGTATGTTGATTCGACCGCTGTACGAAAAGGCCAAAACGACTGGCTCATTTACGTCCGACCAATGGTTATGATTTCTCAGACCGAACATGCGTTTGTATTACTCTTTAAACCAGATATAGAACAAACCCATCTCCTTCAGAAAGCCGACTCCCTCCTCCAGACCAATTAATTCGTTGGCTGTGCTTGTCAATCAAGCGTGCTTGTCAATCAAACATTCGTTTTTGCATTTCCTTTGGAAATTGCCGCTATTTCTTTTAAACACGACATGTATGCGTATCTCCATAAAAAGTATTTTCCTCTGCCTGCTTTGGGTCTTTTCCGTTCAAGCACAAAGTGACGGTTTACTCCAAATCAATGATGAGTTGTCTCAGTTTCTCCAACGGCAACAAACCAATGGCCTTTTGCCAGCGTCCTTTTTAAACCACCAGCCCATTTCCGTACTAGAGGCCAAAACAGCCTTACAGACGATACAAGCCCAACAAGAAAAACTCTCCGAGACAGACCGTAAGCTCCTTTCGTTTTATCTCCATGAGAAACAAGACCCTTCAGCAAAATGGCTCAACAAAAAGTTGCCTTTTTTATACAAAAACAGCCATGACTTTTTGGAGACCAAAGGGGATGGTTTTGGCATACAACTAAATCCCATTGCCTACATGGGTGCGGGGCCGGGGATCTTTGAGGAAACAGGCAAGGAGAACACACAAAAAACCGTCTGGCGACGGACACTGGGGATTAGAGCCTCAGGCCATATCGGAAAAGGCGTGTTTTTTGAAACCCGCCTCTCCGGAAATGTGGAGCAAGTCCCCTACCCAGATTTAGACGGCCATCCACCACGCCATGCCCACTTTTTCTACTATTTAGACTATGCGGGCAGAACCGATAACTACGACTATTTTGACGCGGCAGGCATTGCGGGCTATCGCTCCAAACACTTTGAAGTGCGCTTCGGTCGTGATAGCAACCGCTGGACAGATGGGGTAAACAGCCTTTTATTGTCCAATTATCCCTCTAAATACGACCAGTTACAAATACGCACCACCCTTGGAAAACGTGCTCAATACGTAAACCTGTTCGCCGCATTTGATGATTATTCCAGACCGAGGCTAACCAATGGCATGATTCCACGCCGTTTTGCCACATTTCATGAACTCACCCTTCGGATTGCCAATCGCTTGGATGTCTCGGTTTTTGAGAGCGTCGTCTTTTCGCGTCCAAGTGAAACCGGAAAAGAGCTATACAATTTTGATTTGACGTACCTTAACCCGATTATTTTTTATCGTTCTGTAGAGCGCGACAGAGGCAGCCCCGATAATGCTTTGGTTGGAGCGCAACTCGCTTGGCAAACACGAAAAAAAGTCCGGCTGTATGGGCAAGTGATTCTGGATGAGTTTGACGCCAGTGAATTGAAGGCTCAAAATGGATACTGGGCGAACAAATACGCTGGTTTATTGGGATTTCATTGGACAGGTTTGCCCAAGACAGACATCCGCATGGAGGCCGCTTCAGCAAGGCCATTTTTGTATGCGCACTTTAACCCCAGTACAGCATATTTGCACGGAGACGATATCTTAGGGCTACATTCTGGACCAAACTCCAGAACACTTCTGGCCAAGGCTCACCACTTGTTCACTGAGCGGTTATATGGCAATCTGACGCTCACCTATGTGCAACGTGGGCGTAACACTGCCGACAAAAATGAGGGCGCAGATCCAACAATTTCCTATAACAGCACACCACAATTGCCCAGAAGCGATTATGAGAATGAGATGTTGCAAGGGATTCGCGTAAATACCCTATTGGTGGAATCCCGCCTTTCGTACAGGGTTTTTAATACTGGTTTTTTTGATGCGGGCGTTATTTTCCAGAAAGAAGAAGACGCCGTTTTAGGAAATAAACAGTATTTACTGCCATTCTTACAATACCGAATTGGCTTGCCCTATTCGTTCCAAAGGTATTGAGGGACTTTGATTGGGTAAGAGGGGCTTTCCGGCCACTTGCTCAAAAACACGTTCAAAATTAGTCACAATGCTCCAAAGGTCTTTCTGCTCAATGGCTTGTCTTGCATTGAGTCCGGCAATTTCTCTTTTGTAGGCATGTTGACTCCACCAGACAATGCGTTCTACCAGATTTTGGGTACTGAAGGATTCCAAAATGTCCCCCGTTTTGTTTTCCTGAATGAGTCTTGCCACTTCACTTTCCGCAGAACCCATAAAAATTACGGGACGGCCAACGGCCATGATCCCATACACCTTACTTGGAACCACCAAGCCCAATAGATTAGGGAACATGGTGGCCAAGTGGAGGTCTGCTGCACTAAGGCTCTCTGCCAAAACCTCTTTAGGCTGGTAAGGCAATAAGAGGACATTAACCAGATTTTGTTCTTGTATAAATTGTTCTATTTGTGCTTTACGTGGCCCGTCGCCAATCAGGACAAAGTGAATATTGGGATTTTGTTTTTGAAGGATCCGAGCGCTTTCTAATATTTCATCAAACGGATGCGCCAGCCCAAAATTACCCGAATACATCACTATAAACTTCTTTCCCAAGTGGTGTAAGCTTCTGAAAGGATTAGACCCGTGTGGAATGGGGTACACTTTTTGGACATCTGTCCAATTCTGAATGACAACTATTTTCTCCGACGGAATTCCACGCGCAATAAGACGATCTTTCATACACCGCCCTACGGCGATGATGGCATCTTGATGATTAAGCGCCCAAGTAGAAAGCCGGCGAAAAAAACGTGCCGTAAAGCCCTCTTTATTAAGTACTTCCAACTCTTCCGCCACTTCGGGATACAAATCTTGGCTCCAATGAATTAATTGCGATCCTCTAAACTTTTTTAACAGCACCGCAAAGACATAGTGCATTGGGGGATCGGTAGAGGTGATGACAAGGGCATTTTGGGATAAACGCCACGCTTTTTTGTACAAATGAGGATACAACCGTAGATAAGACCAAGCACGGGAAACAAGACTTCCCCGCGAAAAGACCAGCTCTCCGCCTACTTTGTGCAGGGACACCCCATTTCTATACCCACTAAAGTGCCCATTCGTGGCCAGTACCTCAACCCGATGCCCCTTTTTAGCAAGCGCTTCGGCAAGCTCGGTTAGCAACTGCCCAACGGCTTCGGTATCTGGCGCATAAGTTCTATTGATAAACAGAATCATTCCAAATTCCTACAGTGTTTCAAATTACTACCGTCTTTTAGGCCCGTGTCACGACAAGGTTTCCCAGAACCAGCAAGTCCATTTTCGTCCGGAGATAACAGTCCAAAGCATGTTCTGGCCCATTTACGATGGGTTCATTTTCATTAAATGAGGTATTCAGCAAAATGGGAACGCCTGTTCTTTCGCCAAAATGCCGGATCAAGGCGTAATAACGTGGGTTATCCTTTTCCGCTACGGTTTGCAAACGTCCTGTTCCATCCACATGCACAACGGCTGGAATTAGCGCTTGTTTTTCTGGTTTTATCTTAAACACCTTTTCCATGTAAGGCACTTCATCATCTTGTTCAAAGAAATCGGGAACAGCCTCTCTCAAGATTGAAGGTGCAAAGGGCCTAAAACGCTCCCGCCGCTTGATTTTTGCATTCAGCAAATCCTTGGCATCTCCCCGCCGAGGATCGGCCAAGATTGAGCGATTCCCCAACGCACGCGGCCCAAACTCGGCACGACCTTGAAACCACCCGACCACGCCACCGTTTATCAGACACTCACAAACCTTTTCAAAAAGTACGGCATCGGTTAATCTTTCATAAGCAATCCCTTGCTCCTCCAAGAGTTTTGTAATTTGGTCATCCGTGAATGTAGCTCCGGTATATGCCTGATGTTGATATGGGCCTCGAACCGCTTTTTTTTCTTGATGCCACACATAGAGCGCGGCGCCAATACACGTTCCGGCATCATGTCCCGCTGGGGGAACAAACAATTTCTTAAATGAAGTGTTCTGAACCAATTTGCCATTGGCGACCGAGTTTTGAGCAACCCCACCCGTTAGGCACAGTTCCGGCAGTTTGGTTTTTTGGTATAAATCTTCCGCCATATGGAAGATAGCTTCTTCTGTAATACGCTGAACAGAGGCGGCTAAATTACGGTGCATATCGGTCAATGGGTCTTCTTTTTTCCGAGCGGGACCGAACTTTTCCACCATAAACTCGGAAAACATCGGCTCAATATGGGGCATTCCACCTTCCCAGCTCATGCTTACTCCTTCTTTAAAGTGGCGAAAATAATCCCCATTCAGTTCAAATAAACCATTATTTTTAAGCCTCAATACTTCGCGCAGCGCATTCACAAACGTTGGTTGACCATAAGGAGCAAGGCCCATTACCTTGTATTCGTCACCATAATAAGGAAAACCTAAATACTGAGTAAAAGCGGTGTAAAATGCCCCAATAGAATGTGGATACGATACGCTGTCCAAGACCTTGATTTGGGAGCCACTGCCCGTTGCCCGCATGGTGGAGGAAAAATCCCCGAAACCATCCACCGAGAGAATGACTGCCTCTTGGAAAGGAGAAACGTAGAAGGCGGAAGCAATATGGCTACGGTGATGTTCAACAAAGCGCAATTCCGCCTTGATGTCTTGCTCCGAAAACCCCAAGGCTTCAGCCACTTCTTGTTTAAGTTGCTTGATTTTGAGGGAGTTTCCCGCTCGATCTTTAATCGCAGACCAAGACACCATCTTCTTGAGCGAATGGAAAATCTTTTGCTCAATTTTGGCCATGGGATCCCGTGAAAGGGCCATGATGTCCACCTTGTCCAAGGCAATACCCGCTTCTTTCAGGCAAAACTTGATGGCCTCCGTCGGCAATCCCGCCCAATGTTTGACCCGTCGGATCCGCTCCTCTTCTGTTGCAGCAACGAGAACACCATCCTTAAGAATACATGCCGAAGCATCGCCATGATACGCATTTATGCCAAGTATATACATTTATATTTTATTTCAATTGTGGGTTTAATTCTTTTTCCATGAGATACAAGCAGAGCATTACCTCAAAACAAGTTCGTTGCCACGTATAAAACCATCCGGCCTTACCTTGAAAAATGAGACCTTTGGCCAATAAACAATACACGGGCATGACCAGTATGGCTGGTACTTTGAGCCATCGCATTTTTTGGATCAGGCTCATTTGTTTCCAAGGCATAGTGGCCAATTTTGCGGCTTCGAGTCGTGCATATTTTTGTTGGGAGCCTAACCAATGGTTCATATTTTTTCGGTCGTCGTGCCGGATCGGGGTTGCAAGTCGCGTATGCGTACCTTCTAAAACCAATCGCTGAGTATGTCCATCTTGTCGGTATTGCCCCGCTTTTTTGCGATATAAAACCACACGGGGCGGATATAGCGAAGCGCCTAACTCGGTCTCGTAGATGCAATACCTAAAAGTCGCCTCGAATCCACTCGTTTTTTCATCATCCTGCAAGCGCTTAAATTCATCAACCGCCTCTAGCATAAGAACATAATCAGCATCCAGCGACAAAACCCATTCGGTCTCCACTAGATCATGGCCATATTGCCATTGCATGGCATGGGTATCAAAAGCTCGCTCCACAAACCGGACATTTGGAAATGCCGTCGCAATCGCTTTTGTATTGTCACTGCTCATACTGTCCAACACAATCACCTCCTTGGCCCATGTGAGGCGCGCCAATACCCGCCCAATATTGGCCGCTTCGTTGTACGTTAGGATTAAGGGCGTTATCTGTTCAATGTTCATCTTGTTAAGGATTCATACTTTTTCGCAAAGCTTTGTGCAACATGCGCCCATGTAAAATGGCCCAAGACATATTCACGCGCACGCAGTCCCATTGCATTTCTTACTTCTGGAGGCGTGGCTGCCCCTTCTTTTATCGCTTCTTTCAATGATACAACGTCCGGATTAACCCACCACCCCATTTTCCCCCTATTCAAGACCTGCCAAGGCGTACCGGTTGTCGTAATTACAGGCAAGCCTGCGGCCATTGCTTCAGCGATTACGATACCAAAATTTTCACTCTTCGAGGGTAAAATAAAGAGATCCGATGCTGCAAAAAGCGCCCATTTTCCTACATCATCCGCCGCCCCAAAAACCCTAACACTATGCGTAAGGTCGCAATCCTGTATTTTTTTAAAAACTTCTGCTGCATAACCGTCTTCATCTGGCCCAACAATATCCAAAGTCCAACCTTCGGGATTCGCCTCTTTCCACGCATCTAACAAGAGCATGATTCCCTTTATTGGATGTAGCCGAGACAAGAATAATGCTTTCTTGGATGGTTGTTGCGTCCGAGAGGGTATCTCAGAAGGAAGCCGGATTGCATTTGGAATGACCCAGACAGGGTTGGTGATGCCTAAATCCGGCAACGAGGCTTTCTCCGTTTCCGAGGTTACATGTAGTGCATTCGCACGTCGTATGATCTGTTGTTGATACAACCGCCAACTGGCCCATTTCATATAGCCTTTGTGTGAAAAAGACTCCGGCATTAACATCCCATGCGGACTGATAACCATCGGAATTTTGTAGCGATGTGCCATCTTTGATACCAACCAATTACTCCAAAGCCATACCCCGTGATCGTGGATGACGTCTGGCTTTTGCTGCTGAAGCATGGTTTTTAAGGCTTCCTCAAATGCGCTTGCAACCTGAAATCGTTCACCTAATGCTGTCTGCGGATGACAGACCTTAACCCGCACTTTGGCTCCATCTGGCAAAGACAATGTTTCTTCTTTTGTGCCAATGGTCATAAGAGAAACCTGCACTCCCAAGTCCGCCAACGATTCACAAAGGTAGGGTGTTGTACGAGAAGTACCACCTTTATGAACATTAAGACCGGCAATAGTGTGTAAAATGTGCATGGTTTATTTAGATCCGTTTAACAGTTTTCCCAATCTGGCTGCCCAAATCTCAGGTGTATTTTGCAAACTTAAAATTATAGAACGTTTCCCCATTTCTGCAATTTCGGCCGCTGAGAAGGAGAAGATAAATTGCGAAATTACCGCCTTAATTTCCTCCTTTTCTTTTGGGCGAAACGACAAACCATTATAACCCTCTACCAAAAACATATCGCTTGAAAATACGCCACGGGATAACATCAACGCACATCCTGACATAGCCGCCTCGTGTACGACAACACCAAAATGTTCTTCCCAACTTGGAAGACAAAACACCTTGCTTTTTTTCATGTATTCTGCAACCGCTTCCGGCTGAGAAAATGGAATATAATCAACTTTATTATGCGCTAAAAGGGTATCTTTCATTGGGCCATTGCCGATAATTACCAATCTCCAAGTATGTTGTCTTTCATTTGATATTGAGACAAAGGCTTCGTATAATTCTAAAACACCTTTCCAATCGAGAAGTCTTCCTACAAATAAAATTATTTGCTCTTTTTGAAATACTTCTCCATCTTCGCATAAATACAAAGTTGGGTCTCCTGTATATAAACCTCTTAAAATATTTTTTTCCTTAAAACCGAGGCGCCTTGCATATTCATACTGGCTGGTAGCAGGAACCCAAGCATGGGTAAATAAATTCTTCACTACCAATGACGAAAAAGCACATAATATATGTTGTTTCACGGTTCCCTTCCATGGATTATCCATACCGATAACAACCTTTTTACCATCTTTCTTTGCTTTTTTTGAAATGACACGAAATAATTTTTCACCCCAGCCACCAACAACTAAAACATCTGGATTAAAGCTATTATATACACGATCAATATCGTTTGTATTGTTGATGTGGTGTATTAAAATTTCTGAAGATACCGGAAAGGAGTATGGTGCATTTTTATCTTCTTTTGTAACGATAATAGAGACCTTATGCACATTAGAAAATTTTTTAATGGCATTATAATAGTACCAAGGCAAGTTTTGAAGGACAAATAAAACTTTTTTCATACAATCAAATTGCTATGGGGGTTGTTCAATAAACGGCCCCATGGTGGTTTATTTTATTTCTTTCCCTTTGCTTTACTTGTGCCCATGCTATGATTCCCAAGAAAACACCTCCTGCCCCATTTGGTGCCAATAAACACGCCTCTGCCAAATTAACAAGCAAAATGGTAATAAAAATTGAAGATAGAACGATGTCCTTCTTCAGGTATATAGACTTAAAAAGATATCCCAAGAGTAACAATAAAGCAAATCCTCCGAGAACACCAGCTTCAGCGAAAAAAGCAATGTACAAATTACCGGGTTCTACCGAATAAGAGATAGGGATATTCCAGAGATACTCACTACGTACCAAGCGACGTTCTTCGATGGGGAAAGTTAGCCCAAAACCCGAGCCAATAAAAGGGCTTTGAGTAAAAGCAACTAAGGATTTTTCAATTAATCCTCCACGACTACTGTTATAATTCTCGATAATAGAAGCCGTTTCAATTTTTCTATTTTTCTTAAAAAAATCAGAAACACTTTTTGTAATTACACTCGAAAACGATATAATTAGTATAATTATAATAGCTGAAACAAATTGAATGCCTCTCATTCTAAACAATCTACGTACTTTGTGTAACACTTCTGTACTGTAAAGAAAAAATGTAATAGCAACACTTATTACGGTACTTAATAATGCTGTTCTTGCTTCTGAAAGAATAATTAAACCTATTGCTGCAACAATAATTACCCCATAAAAATATTTCTTTTCATTAATGAACTTGACTATAAAATACGTTAAAATAACAGCCAATATGATTCCAAATGTTTGTGGATGGCTAAAAATACCTGATGACCCAGACTGATATATATCCCATTCTTTCACATAGACATATCTATTAAAGATAAACCAACTCCCGATTATGACAGCTAAAAATGTATGGTACATAAATTCATTCACTTTTTCTCCTGCATAATAAATAGATTCAAAGAACACGTACACAACGAATAAAAGTAGGAACAACTTCAATATTGAGACGACAGGAAAAAGACCAGCAATTGAAAATAGCAAATTAATTCCGATGAAGATTATAAATCGAATCGTATTGGGTTGAAGGCTAAGTTCTCCAGCCCTAAGTTTATACATCGTCAACCTACCAATAAAAGCAAATGTAATAAGATACCTAAATAAAATAGGAACTCCACCCGACAAAACATCTGGATGTAGAATTGAAAGAATACTCGTCAGAAAAAAAGCCTTATAAATATTTTCAACTTTAGTAAAACCCCAGATCAATAATATCGTACCGCACACAATATTGCCAACAATTCCCAAGGCATTCACGTAAATTAATGCCAGAATTGAAAAGGTCTCTATAATCGAATTTCTGTATCTCACAAATAGGTTGTATTAAATTATATCCCACTTCGCAGCAATCTCATAAAAGACAATATTATTTTTTTCTGCATCATCACATAAAGCATGAAATATGCAATTCCACAGCCTATTAACACAACATAATCATGATTTTCTTTATGGGAAAATAAGAAAATCATCTTTACAAGGCTACCAAGTACACCAATTTTCAAAACAAGCTGTAGTATTTTAATCAAAACCTCTTTTACAAAAGTCAGGTTCATTTTATAAACTAAAAACCAGTACCCAACAATAAGGTAAACTACATTAGAACCTATACCAAAATAAGCTGCGCCGGCCAACTGGTATTGCTGAATCAGCACATAGAGAATGGGTGACCCCATAATTAAAATACCCAAATACTGAAGAACAATAACCTTTGTATTTCCGGTTGCTGTTAATAAGGTATAGGGGATATTCATTAAAGATAAACACGTGGTACTAATCAACAATAGTTTCAAAACTTCAGATGAAACATTTGTTACATGTTCATTGTGCGTCCATACCCATAGAATTTCCGAAGAAAAAAGATATAAAAAAAATGAAGTGGGTATTACAATCGCACTTGAAAGATATAAGAACTCTTGTAGTACAAGGTTTAATCTCTCGGTTTCTTTACCAAAATAAAACCTTGTAAAATTTGGCAATAAATACGTATTAAAGGTACTTCCTATAATTATAACACCACTACAAATAAGTGTAGCCGTTGTATAATACGTTAGATTTGACAATGGCAATAAACTGGTAATAAATAATTTGTCCAGCTGAGATGCAACAACGGTCAAGATACCCACCAAAGACATTTGCCATAAAAATCCAGTAATTTCTTTTATTTTAGAAAGTTTGAATTTAAATTTCTCTTTCAGGACATTTAAATAGTGCCAAACCCAGAAACGTTTTATAATCATAAAAAACAAGGAAACATAAAATTGTATTTGAAAATAAGTTCGGATATCTACATGATACCAATAAAAAAAAGGGATGACGCCAAAGATTCTAAAAATATTATATATTAGATAAAAAGAAGAAGCATCTAATTGACGGTTTAGCCCATTAAAAATACCCGCATATAATTGAAGTGGCCAATTTAAAGCGATCACTCCACCCATGAGCCAAATACATTCTTGAATAAGCGATTTCGATAACGTCTCTTCATTAATCCATTCAGAAAGCGGGGTTGAGAATAGGCCAATAAGCAAGCCTATTAAACCTCCAAAAAGCCAAAATAATACCTCTGAGGTGAATACAATCGTGTTTATATTTCCCTCATTCATACCTACCGATTTCATGCGGGGAATTTCCCGCGCCATCACGTTTCCTATATTGAAATTTAGAAAACTTGTGGCGGCAAGAAGTGTTCCATAGACCCCAACAAGACCATAACTTTCTTCACCTAAATAATGTAAATATATAGGGAAAGAAATAAAGTTAAAAACCATAACCAGTACCTGAACTGTTGTATTACTTCCGACAACAAATAAAGTCTTGTACTGGGTAAAAAAGCGGGTCATTCCTGTATTTATTGTTCGTCTAAATGATCTCGGAAAAAAGAAATTGTTTTTCTAACCCCATCCTCACGACCAATAATGGGTTGCCAATTTAATATTTCCGTTGCTTTTGTGATATCTGGTTGTCGAATTTTGGGGTCATCCTCCGGTAATAATTCAAAAACAATTTTGCTCGCGCTCTCCACCCAAGCGATCACTTCTTTGGCAAAATCTAAAATGGTGATTTCGTTCGGGTTCCCGATATTTACAGGCTCATTTTCTGCACTATGCAATAAACGCCAAATTCCCTCGACGAGATCGTCACAATATTGGAAACTACGGGTCTGTGTACCATCGCCATAAACGGTTATGGGAAGATTGCGTAATGCCTGATTGATAAAGTTCGACACCACGCGCCCATCATTGGCCCGCATCCGAGGTCCATAAGTATTAAAGATGCGAACGATCCGAGTTTCCACTCCATGATACCGCTGATAGGCCATTGTTATCGCCTCTGCAAAACGTTTGGCCTCGTCATAGACACCACGAACCCCCACGGGATTTACATTTCCCCAATAACCTTCCTGTTGAGGATGGATGAGCGGGTCACCATACACCTCGGAGGTTGAGGCCAAGAGAAAGCGTGCTTTTTTTGCCTTAGCCAGTCCCAATAGATTATGGGTTCCAAGTGCGCCAACTTTTAGGGTTTGTATTGGAAGTTTGAGGTAGTCTATTGGCGATGCAGGACTTGCAAAATGGAGAATAAAATCCAATTCCCCTGCTACATAGACATAATTAGAGACATCATGCCGGATTAGGCTGAACCGAGGATGCCCCATTAAATGAGCGATATTATCGGGAGACCCTGTAATAAAATTATCCATACAGATCACTTCGTGCCCTTCTTGGATAAACCGATCACACAAATGGGATCCGATAAAGCCCGCTCCGCCAGTAATAAGTGTACGCTTCATTGGTTCATGTTCTTTTAGGAAACTCATGCTTCTTTCGGGTAAGGGCGTCCGATACTATGATAGTGGAACCCCAGTTCTTTCATATGTGATGGGGCATATAAATTTCTCCCGTCGAAAACCGCAGGAAACTTGAGGCTATCTCGCACCATGTCCCAATCCGGCTTCCGAAACTCGTTCCATTCGGTACAAACAGCCAATACGTCACATCCTGCCACAGCATCATACAGATCATCGGCATATTCAATTTGATTTCCAAACACGGCCTTTGTGGTTGCCATCGCCTCTGGATCGAAGACCCTAACCGTAGCACCTTCTTTTATCAGATCCGAGATCATGGCATGGGCAGAGGCTTCTCGGACATCATCGGTGTTCGCTTTAAACGCCAAACCCCAGACCGCAATTTTTTTTCCGATCAAACGCCCACCTAAATACGTCCTCATCGGTGCGACCAATGCCCGTTGCTGGGTATGGTTTACCGCCAAAACGGCATCCAAAATCTTGAATTGGTATCCGTATTCTTCAGAAGTGTGGGCAAGTGCCTGTACATCTTTCGGGAAACAAGAACCTCCGTACCCAATACCCGCATAAAGGAATTGCTTGCCAATCCGACTATCTGAGCCAATGCCCACCCGAATGGCATCCACATTCGCGCCGACACGTTCACAGAGGTTTGCAATTTCGTTCATGAACGTAATTTTAGTTGCCAAAAAGGCATTCGCCGCATATTTGGTCATTTCAGCGGAGCGCTCGTCCATCATCAAAATGGGATTTCCATTGCGTACAAAAGGCTCATAGAGCTGCTTCATCAGGTCTCCCGCGTGCGTATTAGACGTTCCGATGACCACCCGTTCGGGTTTCATAAAATCATCTACGGCAACCCCTTCTCGTAAAAATTCGGGATTAGAGACGACGTCAAAATCTATACCAGCACGTTTACCCTGTTGTTCAAGCGCTTCCCTCACCAAATCGGCAGTACCAACCGGAACCGTACTTTTGTTGATGATGAGTTTGTATTCGTTTAACATAGGGCCAATTTGCCGTGTAACGCCCATTACATAGGACAAATCCGCAGAACCGTCTTCTCCCGGCGGGGTGGGTAAGGCCAGAAAGATGAACTTGCTTTTCTCTACTGCTTCTCCAAGATGCGTCGTGAATTTCAGTCTTCCGTTCTTTCTATTGCGATCAAACAAGACCTTTAAACCTGGTTCAAAAATGGGAACAAACCCCTGTCGCATCTTTTCAACTTTTTTTTCATCAATGTCCACACATACAACAGCATATCCCATTTCTGCAAAGCAAGTGCCAGTCACTAAACCCACATATCCGGTTCCAACGACGGCTATCGTTTGGTTTCTCATGTCGTTTCCTTGCATATTTAGATTACGTAGCTTATTTCACGGCGGACTCAGACTTCTTCAGCGTCCATTTTCGTGGTCTGAAGCCGCCCATGCACCCAAATATCCGTAGGTACACGGAATATCTTGAGTTTCATCAGGAATGCAAAAATCATAATAAACACGGTCAGTAAGGTGACGGCTTTACCCAGCGTGCCAACATTTGCATAAACCCATGCACTAACACCCAAGATGGAGGCCATCAAATAAAGCAGAAGTACAGCAGCCAAGTGAGAAATTCCCCATACCTTTATTAGACGATGATGGATATGGTCTTGGTCGGGCGAGAACACGGATCGTCCCAAAATAATCCGCCGTACAATACTACTTATTGTATCCAAAATGGGTAACCCCAAAATTAAGAGTGCTGGAACCCACGCATCTGGTACGGCCATTCTCGAAAAATAGAAGGGTGCATTAAAACTGGGAATGGCATATACAGCCAAGAAAAATCCGATGAATAAACTCCCTGTATCGCCCATAAAAATGGAAGCAGGACGAAAATTATACACCAAAAAACCTAATAATGCGCCAATTAATACCATACCCGTAACGGCATTGGGAATTACTTGCTGAGAAGCATAAACTGCCGTAAATGAAACAATCGCGATTACCGAAATTCCGGCTGCTAAGCCATCCAAGCCATCTGTCAAATTCATTGCATTGATGATACCCAACATCCAAAGAGTTGTCAGTAAGATCGAAAACACATGATGATTTATGCCCAATAACTGGAATTCGGGGAGATAAATACGATGACTGACATCACTTAGAACGACGACGAAAATAGAAACGATCTGCCCAATTAATTTTTGTCTTACGCCAAGATGAAAAAAATCATCCAATACGCCCGTTAGAACAATACAAGCACCGCCTATCATAACATAAGCGTCCGGCAAGTTTGTTCGGAAGTCAACAATTTCAGCAACCAAAAGGTAAATTGCTAAACCCACTAAGGTTGCGAACACCATCGCAACGCCACCAAATCGAGGCGTTGGGACTTCATGTACCTTCCTATACAAATCGGGGTGATCTAACAGTTCATGACGAATTGCTACATCCCTGACCCATCGGGTTAAGAAAAGCGCAATTACGAAACTGCCCAGAGACACCATGAGAAGCACAAAGACCTCCATCAAACTTTCCTGATCATCAAATTTAGTCAGCCAGTTAGGGATCAAGACCCAAGGTATTGGCATAAAAAGGTAAGCTATATTTATAGACTTCTGTCCATAATGGGTTATTTATAGACTTGTCCAGGATGGGTTTTCTTTTTTGGACTTAAAAAACAAATATACAAAAGAACAATGTTAACAAGGTTTTTGTATTGAGATTTTCATATGGAGGGAAGTGCATACCCCAAAACGAGACCATTAATCAGTACCGATTAGAAATAACGTGCGTTATAGACCTTAGCATATTGTTATTAAAGGAATTAACGCCTTAAAATCAGTCTTGTTTTCTCAATGACGTAATTCCGTGAGTCCTCAACCATTCGCGAAACACACGGCAGCATTCAATAACGTCCAGCCAACACCTCATCATAGGAATATGCCTGTCACCCCGTTGGGAGAAAAATATGCTTTTAGAACTGTAGTTTTCGCATCTATAAATCTTTGTTATTATTAGACCAATAAAAAGAATGTCCATGATTTTAGGGGCAATTCAATATCCGACGATCTATTATGGTGGAATCTTGAACCACCCATCACGCCTCTCATATCTCTTGAGCCAATTGCGCCAAAAAAGCATGTAAATAAGCGGCACGCATTTCCCCTTCTTTCCGGCCAGATGCAGTTTGCAGCATTTCCGGTAGGCGCAAAAGTTTGGTATAAAAATGATCGAGGGTAAACACGCCATCGTTTGGTTCACGAGAATGGCAAAAGGGATCATCAAGAGCATAGAGCGGTCTTCCCCATTCCCCACCCAACATTAAACAACGCGCCAAGCCAACCGCACCGATAGAATCCAAGCGATCGGCATCTTGTACCACTTTGGCCTCAAGGGTTTCAGGTGTAATGTTGGCCGTGAAACTGTGCGCCACGATGGCATGTCGGATTGCAGGCAAGTGGTTTTTGGGATACCCTATTTCCTGCAAGAAAAGTACCGCTTGCTCTGCAGACATCCGCGACGCTTGCGAACGGAGCGGGCTATTTTTGGCCACATGCACACAATCGTGTAACCATGCTGCCGGAATCACAACAGCCACATTGGCTCCTTCCGAGTGTGCAAGGGCTTTTGCCGTTTTCACCACCCGCAAAAGGTGGGAAAGATCATGTGCGGCGTCTCCACCAATTTGTGCTTCGATAAATGCCTTAAACTGGGCTTCCCAAATATCCATTTTTTTAGTACGCTATTTAATGAACGACGTATTCTAATTTTGAATAAGCACCTAATAAATAAAAACTTGAATAATGCTAATAAATTAACATATCCTTTAAAATCCAAAGACTTGAATACCCTACTCTAAAAGATATACAGCTTTTTGCAAGATCAGAACCTCGTGCTACGGTCTTATGTATTTGCGCAATTTTGTGTTCGCCTCCTCTGCCTGACCCTATTACACATATAAACCAAGAAAAAAACAACATGTTAAGAACACCTAAACAACTTTTTACAATTCGCTCCATGAAAGCCATAAAGTTGTGACAATCAAAAAAACGGGAAGATGTAGTTTTCTTGTAACCAAACACCGGATCAATATCCATACAACATAATAAGGAGTAACGCCATGCGTACCATCATCCAAAAACCTCTTCTCGTTTTCTTGACCTTGTGGTTTGTTGCAAGTGGTTGCGACACCATCCAATCGCCAGACGCCACTGACACCACTGAAATCTTATCTAAGGCACAAGTTGCCCAAATGGCGGTTCAGGTCTCAAGCGAATTACAACTAAGCGGAACAGCCGCTCGCAATGTAGGAAATTCCTTTAGCCAACACGCCGATAAACAACCCGGCTTTTTGTGGAATGTAGCGAAAGACCTTCAAGCAAGCCTAACCGCAGAAGAAAAAGAAAAATTGCTCAATCCAGACCTCGACGCCGCAGGGAATCAGCAGGGCGGGATGCGTCCATTTTTCCCTATTCATGGGATGCGTGGTGATGGCATAAAAGGCACAGGACGTCCGGGATTCATCCCTTTCGACCTTCTGACCGAAGATCAAAAGGCACAAGTGAAGACCATTATGGAGAAGTATGGCGCTCAAATCAAAGCTTTGATGGATCAAAAATCCACTTTAACTGCTGAAGCGTTCAAAGCCCAAATCGAGACCCTTCATACTGCACGTCAAGCAGAACTGACTGCCCTCCTCACCGAAGAGCAAAAGGCAAGCATAGCCACTCGGATAGAAGAAGCCAAAGCCCGTTTGGAAGCGGCAAAAGCTGCTGAAAAAGAAGCCCGAAACACGGTTCTGGGCATTGACGCTGCCACTTCCGACAAATTGGATGCCGCATATACCGCCCAATTAACCGCATTAGAGGCTCTTGCAACCAAAGTTAAAAACAAAGAAATTGCTGCTGAAGATGTACCAGCACAATTACAAGCCATCCGAGAAGTCTTCAAGACAACCATTTCCGGGTTCTTGTCGGCTACACAAGTAGAAATCGTACTTATCCACGATGCACTCACGCATCGCAAACCAAAAGGACATGGCGGCAAAGGCAAAGGCGGCCCAGTAGGCGGCTAACCTCCTAAAATCACCATATTCTAAGGCTCCGAAAGGAGCTTTTTTTATTTATTAAGGCTTGTAACCAACTTGCCTACAGTGCGTAATCGGCGTACATTTCCGGAAGACAACCATCACATTTTTCCTATCTCACCCCTCTTTAAACAACATGAGACGATTTTATTTCCTCCTATTCAGCCCTCTTGTCTTATGGTTCGCTGCCTGTGGCCCAACATCAGAACCAACAGAGCAAAAACCACTTTCTTTTAAAGAACAAACTTTTCAAGACCAAGTGGGAGACTGTACCAAAGACAATGACCTATGCACCAAAATGACCATTCAGCACGTGATCGCCGAAGGTGCAAATGCCTCAAAGATTAATACCGTATTAGACACCGTTTTTGTTAGAATGGCAGACATCGGCGAGGAAAACACGAAGACCAATAAAACGCTCCAAGAAGTGGCTGCACAATTCAAAAATTCTTATACAGAATTCCGTAAAGAATTTCCCGATGCAAGCCCAATGGGTTGGAATATGGACATTAAAACCAAAGTCCTACAAACCCAGCCCATCACAAGTCTTTCCATTTTGAGTTATTCCTTTATGGGTGGCGCTCACCCCAATACCTATTTACGTTTGCTAAACTTTGATGCACAAGGCAACTATCTTGAACCCAAGAAACACATTACCGATGCCACTAAATTCCAAGCCGCTTTAGAAAAAAACTTCCGAAAAGCACGAGAAATTCCCGAAGGACAGACGTGGCAAGATGCGGGTCTCTTTGAAAACACGCTGCATTTGCCCAACGAAATGGCCTTCACCAAAGAAGGGCTTCACGTCTATTACAACCCCTACGAGGTTGCGGCATATGTATATGGCCCAACAGAATTTACCATTCCCTATGCCGATCTGGAAGGGGCGATGAACCTCGATGGTGTGAAATAGGTCGCTGTTCAAATTATGAATGGCCGAAAGACTAAACCATCTCTCGGCCATTCATTACGGGTATTTTCTATCTGACATATCTGCCTGTGGAGGTTATCTCTTCACAGCTATGCCCACTGCATTTAGACAGTTGGAGCGGGTGCTGGAATCCCAAAACGTGTTCCAAAAGCATCCAACGCGTTGGTGCGTGCCGTCACACTTGTAGGATTGGTGGTTTCTGGTAAAGCAGCAAGACGTTCTTTACGTGCAGTATAGGCAGCCGTTTTCGCTGTAGCAGCTTGTTCTGCAGTACCGCCTACAACTTTATCAAGATTGGAAAGGCGGAAATCGGAGAGCTGATCAAACTTGTTCATCATATTATGTTTTAAAGAGTTAACAAAATTGGTCAAGTATTATTTACTGACCCATCTAAGAGACTCTAATGCTGAAAGAAGTTTAATCTTAACAGGTATCGCTCCCTTGAGACTGGCGTAAAGGTGTGGAAGATTATGGGTAAACAAGGCATAGGAACGCAACTCGGTAGCGGCGATTGTTGGAATAATACATACATCTGGAGTCAATACAACCCTCCTATTCTTACGAACGAAAACCGTCTCGCTATTTTTTATAAGCCGATTGATCATTCAGGAACTTTAGATTGTACCGCCATTGGAATACGTAAAAACGGCTTGCGGCGGGAGGAAAACAATGGTTTTGTATTATCTCGGTTTAGCATTGTTATCCTCCCGTTCCAAGTTGTCAAATCTAAAGTGCTTCCTATTTCGTTTTTTGCGCTCAAAGAATCCTAAGGTGGTTGTTTTCACCATTTCGTTTTTGTAGCTTAATTTTACATACCAATTGGACAATGTTTCGCCTATAAAGCACTTGCCGTACTGGTTCCAGCCGTTTAATATCGCATTTGAACATACACTGGGGAATACCCATCTTCTTTCGTAAAGCCCTTTCTGCTATGCAAAAAAACAGGCATTGCGACCTTTGGTATTTAGGAATAATGCTCTTCTTTTCCTCTATAACCATTCAAGCGCAAGGAATACAAGTCCTTAAAGGCATTAAAATAGGCGGAACCATCGGTGTTTCGGGTGAAGCCTATGCCGTTTCTGGAATCGAAAACCGCCGCCCACCACTGCTTGGTCGGGCAAACGCCAACCTAACCGCCAATATTTTTGGTTTGGCCACAGGAATTAACCTGCTTTACTCCACCGACGAATCCAAAATTCGCCAAAGCATCAACCGCTTGGCTTTTAACACCCAATACAAATCGGTGAGTGTGGGCATTGGTGGCGTTACGCCCGCCCTATCCAAGTACAGCTTAAATGGGGTGGTAGTTCGTGGTGGAATGATTGCCTTTGCACCGGGAAAGTTTGATCTGATGGTGACAGGTGGCCAATCCAAGCGTGCAACCACCGCAACAACCGAGGATGCTTTTCGTGGAGAGGCCATTGGCCAAAATTTAGGCGGCGCAAGAATTGGTTATGGACGTAAAGGACAGTCCTTTTTCAACCTTTCGGGTCTATATGGTCGCGATAAAGGCATTCAAATCAATGGGCTCCCGCTAACCCAAATCCCCGCAGAAAATTATGTATTGGCTCCACAAGCAGGTTTTTCCATATTTAAGGGAAAGGTTAAATTAGATGGTGGCCTAACCGCATCGGTATTTAACCGCAACCGCGAGACCGAGAATACACCCAACCGCGAGGCAGCCTTTTTTGGCCTCATTCCCCTTCCCGCAACAACCCAATTGGCCTATGCAGGCGAAGGGAACCTCCAAATAAACCTAAAAACTTTCCGTTTACAAAGCAGTTACGAACTGGTAGAACAGGGCTTTGAAACAATGGGGCTTTCCCAAATGCGAGACGACCAAGCCTCATATCGTATAGCGCCACAAATTCGGCTCTTTGGCCAAAAAGTACAGGCACGTTTTAATTACCAGAACCGTCGTAATAACCTTAACAATACACGTAACCTTACAACCAACCGTACTCAATGGGGGGGAAATGTGGTGGCTCAAGTTGCTGAATGGCTCTCCTTATCCGGTGCATACGACGAAAGCAACAACATTGGAACCAATACCGACGATGTACAAACCGCACGCCAAGATGTACGCACGGTGATGTTTTCCCCCGTTCTTACCGTGCAAAAAGGAGAAATTGGGCACAGCCTCATGCTCAATGCGTCGCTACAAGACCTCCAAGACCTCCGTACAACAACCCTTACAAAGACAAAAAACCTGAATGGAACCCTTAACTATAGTTTGAACTTGCCCAACAAGCGCACGTTAGGGCTTACCGGAAATTATCTTAGGAGCGATGCACCGCAAGTGATCACGACGGCATCAGGACTACAAGCCAATTATGGATTTTCGCTGCTCAAAGAAAAACTGACTTTTGGCCTCGGTGCTTCTTGGTCTGGCAACCAAAGTGCCGTTGCCGCAATAGACAACACCACCCCAAGCCAAAACATTACGGGAAAACAGTTGGGCATAACCCTGAACACCGCTTGGCTCCTACCTTGGAAAGATCGGCTACAATTAATGGTCAGAGGATTGAACAGCGAACAAAACAGCCGCAACGGTTCTCCTTCTCAATCCTTCCGTGAGGTGCAAGCAACGTTACAACTAAGCCATTCGTTTTAAGACATTTTCAAATATCCAACATAAAAAAGCCGACATCCTTACAGACGGACATCGGCAAAAGGCTACAACTCTTAGCGTTATTCCGACTTATTGGTATTCATCCCTAAGGGCAAATAAAGCGGGCAGAAGCGTACCACGCTGGTCAGTACAAAAACAACGGCCAAAACAAGCAAAATAACACCGATAGTTCCCCTCACAATACCTGTCAGGTAGAGCGCGGCAAAGATAACTGCAACAACGACTCGGACAATCCGATCAGTTGATCCCATGTTGGGTTTCATAGGGTTGTGGATTAAGGTGAAGAGGGGGTCTGCGTATTGAGACCCAGTTAAGCATCTATAATATACATTGATAAGCCTCAAAAAGCTATTATCATATGATTCCTCTAAATATTTGCCACGACACGTTGGAGGAGCCAGCCTGTTTCTCCGTTGGGCAATCGCACTTCGTACCAATGCTCTCTCACCGAAAGCACCTCTAAGGTAATGCCTTCTGATACCGTTCTTGCGGTTGGTGCATCTTTAACGGGTCTTTGTCGCAGTTCCACCTGCTTTTCTATAACAACGACTTTCTTTTCTGTCTCCGATTGAAAGGAAGCCCAATAGGCCATTCCCAAAAACAGGACCATGAGAGGAACCAACACCATTAAGGCACGTCGCCGCCAAACCATCTCCCCCTTAAACCAAATCCAATGTCCAACAAAAACAATAACGGCAATATACATCAAAACCCCAAGCCATAATAAGCCCCAACCCCCAACAATGAACCGAATGTATTGCCAAGCACTTGAAAAAGGAGAGCCGGGCAATTGTGGGATCGGGAACTGGATTTTCTTTTGGGCAATCCTTAAACTGTGCTGCGTCCGAGCATCGTAGGGCGACCATTTAAGAGCCTTTTCGTAATACAAAATGGCTTTTCCGACGTGGCCTTTTCGATAGTGCGCACTGGCTAAATTATAGAACAAGGCATGGCTTTTCCCACCTTTTTCAAGTGCAAGTTCATATTGCTGAATTGCAACCTCATACTCGGAAGCACGGTAAGCCCGATTCCCAGCTTCAAAAAGTGAAATAACCTCTTGTTGTGCCTGTAAAAATGACAAAGGCAATGCCAAAAGACAACAAAACAAGATACTTAACCGAAACCCCGTTGTCTTTCTCTGCGCATTTAATGGATAAAGCCAAATCATTATTTCTTTTTCCGCTCCTGTTTGTAAAACATATCAATGCGCTGAATGAGTGAAGTTGCATCGTTATACGACGTCTGCATCTTCAAAGGTGTTGGACGAACGGGTGAGAACCGTACCTCGTCCGAAGATTCCAAGAGGCTTCCAAAATCCATACAAAGTTGCTCATCCATACCCACCTCCGTCATTTTGGCCAAAAGGTCTTGCCGCAACATGCCTTTTTCCGAGATATTGAGTCGGTCGCCCAAAAATCCCGTTACCGCACGCGCCACTTCGTCATAAAAAGCTTTCGGCTGATCCTCTCTTAGCAGTTTTTCGGCAAGATGCAGGTGTTTTTGCGCTTCGGATTGTGCGGTGCGGGTTCTCGCAAAGGCAACATCCGTTTGCATTCGGTCTTGTAATTGGCGGTAGTAAACCAATCCGGCCAAGCCCAACATAGGGATCAGGAAAACAAGAAAGGGCCACCAATGGCGGTGCAATGGAATGGCTTCTTGTCTAATCCAGTCGCCAGATGTAGGTAAAATCGTCGCAATATCGTTTACCGGGAATACATTTTTGCCCGTAGCCAAATTCTGCGCTGTTCCCGTAGCCCTAAAAGTAAAGGGGCCTGCCGAAATGGTTTTGTAGGCATTCGCTGAAATGTCAAAATAAGAAAAGGAGAAGGCGGGGATGGTGTGTTGCCCGTTTTCACGCGGAATAAGGGTAAAGCGAAAGGTCTTATTGCCATACACCTGAACCGAGCGGTCTATCACATTGCTTATTTCGGGATCGTACTTTTCGACTACTTCCGGGACATTGAACTGCGGTGCGGCCAAAGTCGCAATATTACCACTTCCACCAATCATGATGGTTACGGTTACGGGAGAACCCACTTCCACTTTTTCTTTATCCAATGTTGCGGTCATGTTTAAGCGACCAACAGCGCCCGAGAATCCAGCGGGGGCACCATTGGGCAAAGCCCGCACCTGAATGGTAATTGGCTCCGAGACAATCGAAATGTTTTGTGCCGGCCCGACATTCCCACCCAGAAAAGCGTCAAAAGGATCGTCCATACGGATCATCGAAACATCTGCCTGCACTTTTAGCGGATCAACAATCAATTTGCCGGTTCTTGTAGGGAAAACAGCAACCCGTTTAATCAAGATTTTACGGTAAGGCTCGCCGCCTATCGTCTCCAATTCGGTATTTGCCTCTGCATTGAGTTCCTCCCGCCAAAATCCTTCAGCATCCCAAGAATCCGAGAGACGGCTATTCCGGATTTCAACCCCACGACGCGCGAAAAGATAATAGGCAATAAACATCTGTTCCCCTTGTACAATTTGCGTGGAACTTGGGATGGCACGAATAAAGACATCCCGCTTAGAAACATCAGGCGTAGGCGGCGCTTGTACACTGTTCTGCGGATCATTGGAAAAGGGGTCATCGAAAAGGCTCTTAGACCGAAAACTGGGCGCATTGGGTTTTTTGCCCTGCCCTACAATCCGAAGGGAAATGGGAGAAGTGGTAAGGGTTTCACGCCCAATTACCACCGTTGTACGCCCAATCGTAACTTCTCCCTCTCTCAAGGGACGATAAAACCACGTATAGGTATAAGTTTGTGTGACCTGACCATTGGCAAAGATACTTTTTTTTCCCGTAGAAGCATTGTCGTGCAAGATTTCCAACCCTTGTGCGTCCGGCGCTTGCGGGGGGTATATATTGGGAAGCGTGCTATTGGCTGAACGAACTTCAACCGTATAAACCACCGACTCGTTCATGGCTACGGTATGATCACCCACACTTGCCGTCACACTGATGCGCTGCCCATAGACAGCTGACCCTAATAAAACCGATAGAATGGCCAAGAAACCAATACGAAGTACTTTAATGCGCAACATCGGAGGTTACCAATCTTTTTCAATGGTGGAAGGTTGTGCCGGACGTCTCCGGAGTTGCTGTAAAAGCCGCTGTTCGTCGTTCTTCATGGCTTCCAGAATCTGCCGCGCTTGTTCAGGATTGACCTTTTTTTCGGGTTTTTGAGGCTGGGGCTTGGGTGGGTTCTGAGACTCCGGCTTTTGCTGGTCTTTGTTCTGTTGCTGGTCTTTGTTCTGTTGCTGGTCTTTGTTCTGTTGCTGGTCTTTGTTCTGTTGCTGGTCTTTGTTCTGTTGCTGGTCTTTGTTCTGTTGCTGGTCTTTGTTCTGTTGTTGCTCTTTGTTCTGTTGTTGGTCTTTGTTCTGTTGTTGGTCTTTGTTCTGTTGTTGGTCTTTGTTCTGTTGTTGGTCTTTGTTCTGTTTCCCACCTCCATTTTTTTGGAGTTGGCGGCGTGCTAATTCGTAATTATACCGTGCATTGGCATTGTTCGGGTCGGCCAACATTGCTTGACGATAAGCCTCTAAAGCTTGTTCTGGTTTTTGCGCACCCATTGCCGCATTACCACGGTTATATGCCCCTCGGCTAAAATCGCCTTTGTCCGTTGCGGCGAGCATTGCCCGTTCAAAGGCTTCATCGGCCTGTGCGTACTGCTTTTGACGGTACAAACTACTTCCAAGATTATTGTATAAAGCAGATAGGTCTTTGGAAGGCTGGGACTTCATCGTAGAAATTCCCTGACGATAATGCTGTGCCGCCTCCGCATATTTTTTTTCGGTATAACGCGCATTACCCTTCCGGCCCAATCCAGATCCGTCTTGGGCGTAGCCAAGTGTTGCGAAAAAAAACCACAACCCTAAAATTTGCACAAAAATGAACCTCATAACCTGTAACTTCAAGGTAAAGTAAAAGCCGTTGTAGCGATAGACCAATCAAAGACGTTATGTATTTTAATTGGTTCCAAACCTGAGGACGATCAATAGCGCTGCATCTCATTTGTTTTCCACCAATTTACGGCCGCTTTCTGTAGCGCAACCGGTGCATTTTTCAGGCTCGCATCCACCCGCATATCCGGCTTTTCGGCCAATTTACCCTGAATCCTCAATCCCCGCGTACCTCGGATGGCATACTTTGTCTGGCCTTTATGGAGGATTAACTTCATATCGTCCGGACTTACATCCCCTTTACATGCCAAGGTGTATAACAAAAGTGTTTCTGCCTGCCCGTCGCCATCCAAATCTTCCACTTTTGGGGAATCCGGAAGATATTCTAAGGTAATATCCACCGGGCACTCTTTAACGAAATCCTGAATTTTCCATTGCTGGGTATAAGTATTACCCGTTTTTAAAAAATGATAGCCATACAAATAGGCCGATCGGGTATCCTCTTTCCACGCTTCTTCACGGATACTTTGGACAAGCAGGTGCTCGCCATTGCTTTCCTGCCAAGTTGCAACAGCAACCACACGCCCACTTGCTTGCACGCCCATGGGTAAAATTGGCTCCTCACGGTCAATCACCAAATGTTGCACGCCCACAACTTGCTGTATCTGATTTTCAGGAGCAGAGGCTGCTTCTGGCCGTTTTTTTGACGATGTTACCTGAGGAGGCTCATTTTTAGGCGTCTCGCAACCAACGCCCAAGAAGAGCAAAAAGGCTAAGAAAAATCGCATAACGTAAGGATTTGTGATTAACTATTTGGTGACCAATTATTGAACCTAATCTCCGAAATACAAGAGCTTGTCCAAAACAAAGACATGCTTTTTTATTTAACGATTGGTGGTAATCCCTGCCAAGACATAGGCGGAATAATAATAAACTTCACGGATCAAAAAATCAAACTTGGTATCCCAAGTCTTATACCGCGAAGAAGGTGTAGGAGCAGGAAAAACAATCATCCCAGCATCTCGCCCCATTGTAATCGCCCTTTTCATATGGAAGGGGTCGCTAACCAGTAATAGCCGCTTTAGTCCCAACTCCCGCGTAAGGCGGGTTGCTTCACGTACATTCTCCCAAGTCGTTTGAGAAACCGTCTCTATGTGGATTTGCGAAGCCGGTACACCTTGTTGAATGGCATAACGCCGTGCCACTTCCGACTCTGCCATGGGCGCACCTTTACCTTTTCCGCCAGTAAAAACCAATACCGATACCTGGCCTTTTTGAAAAAGTTGGATCGCGTGGTTCACCCGCTCACGCAATACGGGCGAGGGTTTGTTATACCAAGCCGCAGCACCCAACACAACCGCAGCATCTGCAACCCGCTCATCATGTACCGATGAATAGGTATAGATCAGTACCGTAACGCCCAATAACCACACCAATGCCGCAAGAGGCAAGAACAAAATATAACGGACTTTTTTTCTCATTAACAAGGGCGTTGAATGGCGAACATGCAAACGTGGAATACTCTAATACACAAAATACGCTACATTAGGGGTTCTGTTTCATGCCAACTCTGTGAACCAATTCGTAAATCTTTCAAAATATTTTACACCAAGCCACCCTGCTTCTCTTAAATTTCAATCTCTGATATTAAATTTACGTTACAAAAACATCTTTAATCGCAGTTTTTAAAAGCAATAACATGTTACTTCCTGAAAAAGAATTTAGGTATTGATATTAGGATGCTGTATATTGTTGAATCATTGAGCTTGCATCGCGGAATACTGCTTCTCATCTTGTTTCAAAAAGTTAACGCTCGTTTTTGTAATAAGAAATCCAATTCAGTGGTCTCACATGCAGTTTAAAATCTCTATACTTCTTATTTATTTACGTATTGTTTTATGAACATTTTTGTTGGTAACCTGTCTGGCGAAACAACTGCAGACGATCTGCGCGCCACGTTTTCTGAATATGGTTACGTGAAACACAGCGCGGTTATTAAAGACCGCGAGACGGGACAGTCCCGTGGCTTCGGGTTTGTTGAAATGCCCGATAATGATGAAGCAAAGGCCGCTATGGAGGCCCTCAACGGAGCAGACTTAGGAGGAAAAGACCTCCTCGTTAACGAAGCACGTCCACGTGAAGAGCGTTCGGGTGGATTCCAGCGCCGCGATGGTGGCGACCGTCCCCGCCGTGATTTTGGCGACCGTCCCCGCCGTGATTTTGGCGACCGTCCTCCCCGCCGTGATTTTGGCGACCGTCCTCCACGTCGCGAATTTGGTGGTGATCGCCCACCCCGTCGTGATTTTGGCGACCGTCCTCCACGTCGTGATAATTCTTCGAGACCTCCACGCCATTGGGATAATGACGAAGAATAGTCAAATCTGATGTCTAAAGATAAACCGCATTGCTTTTTGGTGATGCGGTTTATTTTTTATGGCCGCTGCAGCAATAACGCAAAATCGTCGTCCTCGCCAAGGTCTAACGGTGCTGTACCAAAATGGAAAATACGCACCTTTTTGGAGCCAACCATGCGCATATCTTCGCCTTCTACCCGAAACAGACAACCCTCTGGCAAGCCAGCTACAAACATATCGCGATTAACCTCGATATATTCTTTTAAACGATCGTCTCTGGTTTCACCCATATGACCGGGCGGATGTAAAGAAGTGTAGTGTGGGTTGATCTGGAAAGGAATGAGGTCTAAGGCGTCAAAACTTGGGGGCTGTATGATTGGCATGTCATTGGTTGTTTGGAGGGTAGGGCACGTAATATTACCTCCGGCACTCCAGCCCATATAGGGGACGCCAGCCAAAACTGACGACTGAATAGCCTCCACTAAATTGTTCTTATAAAGGTGGTACATTAAATGAAAGGTGTTTCCCCCGCCCACCAATAAGCCTTGTGCGTTCTGAATGGCCGCAATGGGGTCTGTCAATGTATGGATACTGATCACTTTAAACCCTAAGCGAAAAAGTCCGCCTTGTACCCAATTGGCATAGTCATCCCACGCCAGAGTTACACCAGCATAAGGTATAAAAATCAACTCTCGAACATCCGAACCAAAGAAGTCCTGTATTTCTTTAATAGCCCATTCAAAAGGCAGTTCATCCGGATGGTTACGCGAATTACTAAGCAGTAGAAGTCTTTTCATGGTCATGACTTACCAAAAAAGGCAGGGATAAAATCCACTGCCTCTTCGATGAAAATAATCTGTTATCAATTGGCTGTACGAACCAAACGGAAGCCAATATTGGCGCCTTTAAAGTCACCGGGGGCTGCACCACGTACAAAGACCCGCATTTCGTCGGATGGTACATCAAAAGAGCCGCCACGAATTACACGAGACGTACCCGATGATGGGCCCATTGGGTCTTTTGAGGCTTCGGGAAGTTTGTAGTACTCTTCATCATACCAATCCAAAACCCACTCGGCCACGTTCCCATGCACGTCATACACCCCAAAGGCATTCGGGAAGAAGCTGCCTACTGGAGAAGTTTCCTTCCCATCGAAGCGCGAGCCACAGTCCGCACAGTTTGCGCGCCCCGAACCCGTGTCGTTGCCCCATGTGAAAGAACGTGTAGAACCAGCCCGTGCCACATACTCCCATTCCGCTTCTGTTGGTAGGCGGTATAGCGTAGTTCCTTCGCGCTCGTTTAGGCGAGAAATGAAGACTTGAACCTCTTCATAGGATACGTTTTCTACTGGTTTTTTGGGATCCTTGGAGGAACTTGGATTTGCCCCCATAACGGCCACCCATTCTGCTTGGGTTACTTCAAATTTGCCAAACCACACCCCCTTGGTCAAGTCAACGGGATGTATTGGTCTTTGATCGAAGTAAGCATTTCCACCCATTTTAAAAATACCTCCCGGAATCCAGACCATTTGGGCATTAAGCGAATTCTCCCAAGATTGGCCAACATTGGGGCTTGCAGGTGGCGCAACAGCCATCCGAACAATTGGCGGGAGACTCGGCGCTGTATCGGCCACCGCAACTGGAGGTGTTTGCGTATTGGCCGCAGGCGGCGGGTCAACGGGGGGGGTAACTGGTTGTTCTGTTGTATTTTGCCGCGTGTTTTGTTGTACTTGAAAGAGGCTATCTACCACGCGTTGTTGGCGGCGGATAGCGTCCTCGGCATTAATTCTCAAGGCATCCAAACGGCGGAGCCGCTCGGCATACAACCGCGACATATCCAGTTCCCAAGACACATTTCTACCAGCCGCTACGCGAGGTGCACGCTGGATCCACGAAAAGTCCATATTGGGAACAATTACCTGAACATCGTTTGTTTGTCGTTGCAAGGTGATTGCATAGGGTTTTCCGGCCTCTAAATTAATGACAGGGCCATTATTCACCCGAATTTGGACATTTTCCACGGTGGTAACCGTCAGAATGCGCTCGGCGTCATTTCGGGCAGGTGCTCCCTGATCGCTTGCCGGACGACTGGTAGCGACGGCTGGCCTTGGAGCAGGGGCATTCCGAGTAGCTGTAGGCGTATTTGTTGGCCTAACGGGTGTTGTTGTGGTGGTTGCTGGTTTAGCTGCGGGTTTGGAGCCTGAAGGTTTTTTCTGTGCCCAAGTATTAGGTACAAACAACCCCATTCCTATCAACAAACACGCAATAACCAACTTTTTACTTTGCTTCATAGGGAATCAATCAATGGGCGGGGAAGCTTTTTGGTGATGGTTTAAAGATTCTCCCAAGCCGTCGTGAAGGAATTTCGATCTATCCTAAAAGCCACGAATACGCGAAATATCAAGTCCTTTAGATGTTAAAAACTTATTGCGTTTTAACAATCCGAAAACCGATATTTGTATTGCGTTTAGTGGGAACATCACTGTTTCGGTAACTTACAACCAACGCATCAGCATCATACGCCCAAGAGCCTCCTCTAAGCACACGGTCACTACCACCACTTGGGCCTTGTGGATCTTGTCTTGGTGCAGACTGGTAATACGCATCGTTATACCAATCACTCACCCACTCATACACGTTTCCGTGCATATCATGCACATTCCAAGCATTTGCACGTTTTTTACCAACAGGCTGCGGCTGGTTGCCTGCATTTGCCGAGAACCAAGCATAGTCCGATAGAATGTCCGCAGAACTGCCAAAAGCATAAGGCGTGCCCGAACCAGCACGAGCAGTATATTCCCATTCGGCCTCGGTTGGGAGACGATAACCGGTTGAACCTTCTTTGGTGTTCAGCCAATTCACAAATGCTTGGGCATCATTCCAACTCACACAGACTGCAGGACGGTCGTCCCCGCTCATAAATCCCTTCCATGTGCCTGTGGTATCATCCACCCAATCACCATTTTGATAAACTTGGCAACTTTCTGCTTGTTCAGCTTCGGTGCGATAGCCCGTTTCGGTTTGGAAGCGCTTAAACTGTTTAGAGGTAATCTCATATTTACTCATCCAAAACGGCTGGGTAATGCTTACTTCATGTTCGGGTCGTGCATCTGCATCACCATTGGGGTCGCCCATTGTAAAAGAGCCGGCAGGAATTTTCACCAATTCTAATCCCACACTATTTTTCATTTCGGTATCGCTTACCACCTCCATAGCAGATGGTGTTTTGCTACCCATCCATCCAAAGGGATCCATCACAAGCACATAAACAAGACCCAAAACCAACAAGGCCACCAACCCAATCCAAAGCCACCGATTTGTATCAGTAGTCTCCGCATCAATCACGTCCAAAGGCAAGGGCTTAACAGGCGCGGGCGTAGATTTTTTACTCTTTTCAGGCACCGGAACGGGCTTGGGGGCTAGCTCAGACTTAGCGGCGGGTTGTGGTTTGTGAGTTTGTTTCGCAACGGGTAATGCTTTTGCGGAAGGCGTAGTTTTTACAGGAGCCGTTTGAGGCTTTACCGATGAAGGCTTGGGCGTTTCACTCGGCTTGGTTACCATAGGTAAGGGATCGTGAACGGCTTTTGACGCAAAGGCAGCAACTTCCGTTTGACGCTCTACTATAGGTGCAGGTTCTGGCTTGGGAACTACTGGTTCTGGTTTGGATGCTGGGACAACATCTTGATGTTTTACGGTTGGCAAAGGAGCCTGTTTAGGTGATGGAGCAGGCTTAGGTAATACAGGTGCAGGTTTCGGATTCGGGGTATTTTTGGGATTAGACCGGATTAACCCACCAAAGAGACCTCGAGACTGGCCAGAGGAGGGTTGAACCAAAGGCGTTATGCTCTCGATCTTTGCACGAAGCCCCTCGTGTTCTGGATGAATGGCCAATGCCTGATTATACTTGTCTAATGCGGCCTTATATGAACTCACCGAGGCCAGTTGATCTCCCGTTTGGATTAGCAAATTAACTTGCTGGGTTTGCAGTTCGCGGACTTGATTGTTAATCCGGATGAAGTTTTCACATTCCATAAGCCGTTGTTTGGCTTCTGGATCATTTGGTTTAAGCTCAATCAATCCACGATAAAGTGTTGCGGCTTTTTCGTAATTTTCTTCGGCAAACAGCAGGCCAGCCTTTTCACGTAGGTCTCTAATTTCCCCATTGGTACAATCCACAATACGTTCTTGCAAGGATTTGTCTCCGGGGGACTGTGCAAGCAATTGTTGGTATCTTTTTTTGGCCTCAATGTAGCGCCCACCCGCAAATAGCCGATCTGCCTCCGAGCGGGTTTCCTGAATCATCCGCCGGAAATCCGTTAGCAACTGGTTGGCTGCGCCCACTTTTTCTTGCAGTGCATTGTTACGCTTGCGGTAAACATTTGCATCGCCCTCATATCCACGCTCAGCAAAGTGTTGGGCTTCCTTGTAGAGTTCAACAATCCGTTTATGGTATGCTTCATTAAAGCCTTTTTGTTGGGCTTCTGCCACCAAGTTATCCGCCTCTCGTTCTTTGTCAAAATGGATTTTCCAATATCGGCTCAGTTCTTCTTGTATGGTCTGTGCTTTCTGATTGGCCTCTGTGGAAAATTCAGGGGCAACATTTGCCAACTCAACCCAATATTGGCGTGCTTCGCGCAGTCGAAGTTCTTTTTGGGCACCTTCAGCCTGTTTACGCAACAAGTCTATTTTTGACTGGCGTAGGGCTTCTTGCTCGCGAAGGCCATCTTCACAACGTTTAATCTGCTTAAGCGCGTCCAAGTCATTTTCGTATATCCCTAAAACTTCTTGATAGAACGGGATAGCTCCGGCAAAGTCTTGCACGGCCATCAACTGTGTGCCTCGCTCGCGCAAGCTACGTACCTTCTGCCCTCGTTCTGAAAGAAATTCCAAGCGCTCGTCGCACTGACGAATCAGGCTCCGCACGGTATCTCCCATTCCACTAACGGCAAGATAGGTGCTTAACTTCACATAAAGTCTTTTCGCGTCCTGAAAGACCGGAACGGCTTCTTCGTAACGGTTTTCCTTCACCAAGCGCTCGGCTTCTGCGAGTCGTGCATCTGCAACCGATTTATCGGTAAGAATGCCAGTGTCAATGGCATCCATGAGTTCTTGTGCCGAGCTAAAGCGATTTGTTGCCTTTTTTTCGAGGCATCGCATGACAATGCCCGCAAACCAATCGGGGGCATCTGTATTAAAATCATGTACCCGAAGTGGGGCTTTTTCTAAAATTTGCTGCTGCAAGCGGAGGCGAGAGGCGAAATTGCTGCCCTCCGACCGGAAAGGCGGTCTTCCGATCAAGGATTCATAAAGCACAACCCCCAAACTATAGATATCCGTTTGTGGAAAGAGTTGATCCCCTTCGATTTGTTCGGGACTCATGTACTCCGCTGTTCCGGCAAAATCTGTAGAGCGGGTAGAAAGTTTAGACTCGAACGCAATGCCGAAATCGGTCAATTTAAAGACCTTATCGGTTCCGCGCCGCATAATATTTTGCGGTTTTATGTCGCGGTGGATCAGGTTTTGCGAGTGGATATAGCGGAGGGCGTCGGCCATTTCACGGGCAAGACGGATGACCTCGCCCACGGGCATAGGCTTTTCGCCAGAGGCAACTTGCTCCTGTATAAGCTCGTGAACGCTTTCCCCTTCGATGAACTCCATGTCCAAGAACGGGAAACCATTTTCTATACCAGCATGGTAGATTTTGACAATGTGCGGATGATCAAATGCTCCCATTGCTTGGGCTTCATCCTGAAACTGTTTTAGGGTAACCGCTTCATTTTGAATACCGGGGGGCAGAATTTTGATCGCACGCAATTGCTTGGTGTAATTGTGTTGTGCCTTATAAACAGTTCCGAAGCCTCCAAGTCCTAACCGCGCAATCACTGTGTAATCGCGAAATGAGGGAAGGCTAACGGTATCCGCAATAACATCCTGAGCCATAATGTTTAGGGATATTTATCGTGAGGGTTTTAATTTTTTGGCAACAAATTTCTACGTTACCCACTGTGCCAGACGAATCACCACTAAAAAGAGTTAGCAGAAGGTGGGAACGTTTAATGAATCCAATTTGCCCAGAAGTCTTCCGTAGTCTCAACGACCTCAAAAGACACTTCATGCTGGGGTTGTGCAAAACCCTCGCGTGAAAAATGAGCAAACAATTCAAACAAAGGATCATAAAAGCGGCGCGTATTTAGAAAGAAAATTTGTTTGTGATGAAAGCCTAAGTAGCGTGCCGTGATCACTTCGGTCACTTCTTCGAGCGTACCAAAACCTCCGGGTAGCGCCACAAATACATCAGCCAAATCATCCATTACAGCCTTTCGAGTACGCATATCGGGTGTGACCACCAAGCGATCAGCATGTATATAGGCCCTTTCTTTCAGTTTTAAGGATTCCGGAATTACACCAATAACCTGACCGTTCTCCTCATGCACAGCTCTTGCCAATTCCCCCATAAGTCCAACATTGCCACCACCATACACCAATGTATGGCCGCGCTGTGCAATGGACAGACCAAACTGCCGAGCAACTTCTTTATACGTTTCAGCTATGGTTTCGCTGGATGCACAAAAAACACAGATATTCATACTCACTCAGGAACTGAGGTGAATTGGGCGTCTGAAAGATACAATGATGTGGCTCATTTACCAAGCCCGTTTTCTTAAATATGCGTCCTTAAACCTTGGTTAAGTAGGGAATTTTCACCCATTTGCAGTTTGCCATCGGCGATACGCTTTTTGCGTGGCCGGATTTGCTATCCCGCGTGTTTCCAGCAACATCTCATAACCTGTTCGGAGGAGTGTATGTCCGGTTCTGTTTTGTTGCCATGCCAACCAACCTTCTGTACTTCTCAGTTCTCCCCATATACTTTGATGATATGTCTTGCTTTTTTCTTCAACCTCCCTTGCAATGGACAAAACGTTCGTCGCTATATCGTATTTTTGCATTAAGATGTACACTTCGGCCAAGCGAATGCGTGCTAAAGAGACTAAATGTCCTTCTTTTCCATCTGGGTTTACAACATTTATACAACGACCAAGTTGTGCAATGGCAGGCATATAGGCTCCGGTTGCGCTTAAGTTTTCGGCACGGGTAATACACGATTGTATCCATGGAACCTGATGAGGTTGGTATAATTTATTGGAGGCATTAAACAACTTCTCGGATAATGATAGCGATCGGCGTAAGGCTTGTTGATATTGTTCTGTTTTGCCGCTTTGGAAATATATACTTGCCAGATTCCAGCTTGCGGAAAGTTGTATGTTCAGATTACGCAAATGGGGAAATTGTTTTTTCATCTTTTCCTCAGCACGCACATAATATTCCACGGCTTTGTCGAAGCGTGCCTGACCATAAAAACTATTTGCGATTTCAATCTCTATCATCGCCTGAATCCGTGGCAACTCGGTGTGGGAGGTCTTAGCAATGGCCTCGGCTTCGAGCAATAAATACTGCGCTTCGTCTTCCCTACGGGCCAGATTGAACATCCTGCTCAGGTCCACCATTGCCTCAAGAACGGCAGGATGGTATCGCCCATACGCCAATTGAAAGGCCATAAGCGCCTCTTGATAATGTTTGGTGGCCAATGGCGGAGCCTCGCGCAAGACTTCTCTAAAGCCCAGTTGACGGTAGATTTCACCACGGAGCAGATAGGATTCGCGGTCTTCCAAGGGCTTCACCTCTGTTAAGGCGGCCTTCAATTCGGAATAAGCCCGTTCTGTATCATAGATTAACAGTGCATTTTGGGCACGGGCTGTTCGGATTCTTACACGTGTTTTACGATCTCTGGGCATTTGCTGGTTTAGTATCCCCCATGCCTTTTTCAAGTAGGTGTCTGATGTTGTGGTTTTTGACAAACTTGTTGCTGTCGTGGCGCCCTGCAAATAAGCACGTATAGAAAGCGCAGGGGTTTGTTGAACGACCTCACTTTTGCGGATGGCATTCAGCGCCAAGGTGTCTGCCGTAATCCAAAAACCATTAGAAGAAGCAAGCTCCGATAGTGCCGTAAGAATACGCACCTGCATTTCGGGTTGCTGCTTAAGGCGGTCTTCGATTTTTTGCCAACCCAATTGGATTAATTGGCGTGCCCGAAGCGAGTCTAACTGTACCGCTTGCTGACCTTCATTGCTTTGTCCCAACAAGATATTTTCCAAGAAAATGGCCAATTCTTCAGACCGTTGTGTTTGTTTCCAATTTTCCATTTGCTGGAAAGCAATTGCACCAATGCCGAACATTAAAAAATGGAATATCAAAACTGCACTTAAAACGGCCCGTTTATTGCGTTCATAGAACTTAATAGTTTTATAGGTAATGGTTGGCTTTCTAGCATGTATGGGCTTATTTTCTAAAAAAAGCTGAATATCCTGCGCAAGCGTCTCCGCCGAGTTATAGCGTTCGTTCGGGTTTATGGTCAACGTTTTGCGAATAATCACATCCAGATCACCATTGAGCTTTCGCGTCAGGTATCCCGATGTTGTCTTGAGCATCTGCGCAACCGCTTCGGCTTTTGCGGTTTCTAATGTTGTTAAATAGGCGCTTGGAACTTTAAGTTGATCGTTTTGGATAATTTCTAAAATTTGCCCGAGGTTTTTCTGCTCAAAATTATGCGGACGGACTTGAACCAGAAGTTCATACAACAATACCCCTAAACTATAGACATCCGATGCTGTGGTGATGGGTTCGCCCATCAGTTGTTCGGGGCTGGCATAGTCGGGGGTTAAAAAATGAAGTTGCGTTTTTACCCGATTTGAAGTGGGCTGGAGTAATTTTGCGATGCCAAAGTCTAAGAGTTTTAAACGGCCTTCTGGCGTAATCAGGATATTGGACGGCTTTAGGTCGCGGTGAACAACAAGGTGCTTATGTGCATATTTTACGGTTTCACAAATCTCTAAAAAATAGTTCAACCGATGTTCAAGTGTTAACCGAAAACGGTTACAATACTCGGTAACGGGGATTCCCTCCACATATTCCATCACCAGATAAGACAACCCATCGTGCGTAGTGCCGCAATCCAAAAAATAGGCGATGCCGGGGTGTCGCAGCCCTGCTAAAATACTTTGTTCTTGCTCAAACTGCCGCCGAATCGCTGGCGTACCCAATCGTAAAACCTTTACAGCCGCGATTAAGCCCTTTTGGTCTAACCTTTCGGCCAGATAGACCTCTCCCATCCCACCTTCACCAATCCAAACTTTCAGGAGATAATTCCCAAAGATTCTTCCCGCAAGATCATCAATATTATGCTCATTTGCGGCCTCATACAAGGGCTGGGCACGAGCAACAAAACGGTCTATGGGCAATTCCGGCTCACACATTTTTTGCCATATCATCCGCAACTCATCGGCGATTTCTGGCTCTTCTATCCGGATGACCTTCAACAGTTCATCCGCCTCGCTAAGAGATAAATCTTCGAGTTGGCTAATTCGTTCACGCAGGCGATGAAAGGCGTTGGTTTCCATTTCAACAACGGTTATTTGGGCTGAGACAGCATCTCTTCAATTCGGGTTTCGAGCCATGCTCTCGAGAACGCCCAGTCTCGGTTAACGGTTCGTGCATTAATCCCTAATAATTGTGCCGTTTCATTGATGTCTAAGCCCAAAAAAAATCGGTAATTCACCACATCGAAGCAACGTTTATCCGTCTTTTCCAACAACTGAAGGGCTTCGTTGAGGGCTTCGATACGCTCTGGTTCTTCGGCTACAAGCAGTTCAAGCTGTTCATCTAATTCTAAAACCGAGTGATGAATCCCTTTGCGCTTCTCGGCTTGTTTGTCTCGTACATAATTGAGGATGATCTGTCGCATGGCTTTGGCAACGGCATTATAGAAATGTGCCCGCCCCTGCCAATCGGGCGACTTGCCAGAGGTAATTTTTAAAAAGGTTTCGTGAACCAATGCGCGGGTGTCAATGGTTGGACTTGCCTTCCGCCATGTTCGCAAGTTAACACGGGCAATCTGGCCTAACTCTTGGTAAACCAATTTAAACAAGGTGTCTCTGGCCTTTAGGTCTCCCTCGTTCATGGCCATGAGCAAGCCTTCGATGCGATCCGAATCATACATTGGTGGCGAGGTGGTTTGGTGATGGAAAGTCGCCGATTTAATGTCGCAGATTTAACTCTTTTGGGGTATCTTCTTTTAGGGCCTTTATGAACAAATTGCGTACCCGTCTAACCTATATGAACAAGCTACATGCTTACTGCTCCTTCCGCTAACTTACACAATTGCGCACGATCGTTCTCTTGAAAGGCCAAATGAATTAACTTTGTATCAAGCCCGATTTGAGACCTCGGGCTTTGTTTTTCCTTATCATATTAGGGAAGAGAAATCCTATGTTTTTCAACATACACCATTCTCAATCAAGAGTCAACCACAATTTATTGAAAAATAGAAATTTGGATGACAGTTTTATGCTGGCTATTTTATAGACCTTGCTTTGTCGTACCAATACCTCTTTGCACCCTAAACCCCTACAAGGACAAAATGTGTACACTATTCTGTGCATTGGGCATCCATCCCGTTTACCCTTTTATCTTTGCAGGCAATAGAGACGAGTTTTTGAAGCGCCCAACAGAACCGGCTTCTTGGTGGGTAGATCAGCCGGGGGTATTCGCAGGCAAAGATTTGGAAGGCGGGGGAACTTGGTTGGGTATTTCAGCATCAGGGAAATTTGGTACACTCACAAACCACCGAGACCTAAAGAATATTATTGCCCAAGCCCCAACTCGTGGTGAATTGGTTGCAAATTTCCTCACTGGTAAAACAACGCCAGAAAACTACCTCAGCAAGTGTATCCCACAAATGCGGTTGTACAACGGATTTAATCTTTTGGTTGGGCAATTACGTACCCTTAGCGGCTTACCTGAAATATGGTACCTACACAATGTCACCGCAACATCGGACACGTTCCGCCTACCACTACGGTTGGAAACGGGTGTTTATGGCCTCTCGAATGGCCTCTTAAATACACCTTGGCCCAAGGTTAAGGCTGGATTAGCACAGTTTTCCACCTTAATCCAAAAAACAAAACTCGACCCTAATGACTTTTTTGAAATGCTTTCGGACGAGACGGTGTATCCAGACGAGCAACTCCCGAACACAGGTGTCTCATTAGCGTGGGAGCGTACACTTTCGGCACTATGTATTCACACGCCAAACTATGGCACCAGAATTAATTCTGTTATCTTCTTGAAAAATAATGGCTTTTTGACTTTTTGGGAACGTACCAATAACCCAAACGTTCCGTCTTTTAACCTAAAAAAGGTGCAGTTTTTCCTTGGATCTCCAGATCCACTTTACCTTTAGACCACGCTAACCCTCAAGCGATTACCCACAATGATATGGAAAATTGGGAAACTGAAAAGTTAGCACGTTTGATGGAGGAATTTGGGGATGAATGGGCAGAAGATGAGAAAGTTGAAGACGAACCTTTATCACTTCCGGAAGTGATGTTCCAAACGGGCGATCGCCCAGCCGTTTTTTTAGACCGTGACGGCACGATCAACGTGGAAGTCCAATATTTACACCGGATCGAAGACTTTCAGTGGGTATCGGGCGCACCAGAAGCCATCCGTTGGCTAAATGAAAACGGTTATGCCGTCATTGTTGTCACCAACCAAGCCGGAATTGCTCATGGGTATTATCACGAAGAAGATGTAACGTGCCTTCATGAATTTATGCAGGCGGAGTTGTCAAAGACAAAGGCACATATAGACGCTTTTTATTATTCGCCTTATCACCCAGAAGGCAAGGTGGAAGCCTATCGTAGAGAACATCCGGACCGAAAACCGGGCACGGGACTTTTCGTCCGAGCGATCGAAGAATGGGGAATTGACCCTAAGCACTCATTTGTAATCGGCGACCGCAATACCGATATTGATGCAGGGCGGGCATTGGGCATGATGACCCTATTGGTCTTAACTGGATACGGAAAACAAGAACGTTTGGAGACCTTGGCACACTTCATTGTACGCGACGTTGTAGATGCCGTTGAACACATCGAAATGCTACAGACCCGAAAGCGAAAGGGACTAAACTCCGACCTTTGGGACGAGGGAGACCAGTAAGTTTTTATACAAATTCAGTAGGGCTTTTCTGCAAACAAGGTCTGCATCAAGTCTTTCACCCCAATAGGACTGTTGTGGTATAAAAACGGCTCGCCATATTTTGCACCAATGCGATAGCCAAAGGTACGTGCCCGTGCCTCTAACCAGTCCATAAATGCAGGTGAAGAGATAAAGGTTTCTGGCTCATTTGATGCCGGATTGTAATCTGGCGTCCAGAATTGTGAACGAAATGCTTGCATGGCCTGTACCCGTTGCGCCCATACCTCGGTGACATCGACGACAAAGGTTGGCGAAAGGTCATCCATGTCCGATTGCAAATAATGCAGTACATGGCTTGGTCGCCAAGGCAACTGCTCACTCCCCTCTGCTTCGTGGGTGACAATCTTACGAAGACCCGCATAAAAAATGGCCTCTATCGCCAAATTAGCCGCATTCGGATGGTCTGGATGACGATCCTTTGGCGCATTCACCAATACAATATGAGGGCGGTAACGTCGGAGAACCCGAATGACCTTTAGGCGATTTTCCGGCGTATTGACAATATTCCCATCCGCCATCCCCAAATTCTCCCTTGCATGGATGCCCATCACTTTAGATGCCGCTGCCGCTTCTTCTTCCCGAAGTTCTGGTGTTCCACGAGAACCCAACTCTCCACGTGTAAAATCCACAACGCCTACTTTGTAGCCTTGCTTCACCATTAAACAAACCGTTCCGCCGCAGGACAACTCGATATCATCAGGATGAGCCGCCAATGCCAATACGTCTAACTTCATAAGTTTACTTTTTTTGAGGGGTAAAGTACAAATAAACAGGCCCTTTATAAAAACAGAACTTTTTCAGAAGTACATATGTGGATAACATGTTAACGATACTTTTTTAGCTGTTTCTACAAGTGTAAGATTTACAACAACAAAGGGGCTCCTCTTTGTCTTGTGCAGGTCAAGTTGTTATCCACAAATTACATATTACATATGTGTAACTATTGTGTGGCTTGTAAATTCACCGTAATATGGTTCCAGAAACCATCCACAAGCCCATAACGAACATGATCGGCTATCTCTACATCCAAGACTTTCCGGCATGGGTTACCGCCCGCCAAAACAACAGAACCCAACAAACCGCTGTTTACCAACGAAACCGCATTTCCTCTCGCACGCCTGATTTGGCGGAAGCGGGGCTTACCGTAGGAATGTCTTTGGAAGAAGCGCAATCTCGCTTTCCAGATGCTCATTTTGCGCCCTTAGACCCTGTTATGTGTACCCGAATTTGGCATGAGGTCATCCAAGAAGTCTATGCCCTAACGCCCTTTATGTACCCCATCGCGCCGGGACAATTGGTTTTTCGCTACTTAACCCATGAAGAGGCAATAGAACTTGCTGCGGTCTTGAATGCACAAGTGGGGTGTGGAGAAAATTTAAATACAGCTAAGTTTGCGGCTATGTACAGCCAGCCCGGCCAGCTAACAGATATTCCAGAAGGTATGGGGCGCGACTTTTTGGCAACCTGCAGTATAGACATTCTCCGCTCTTGGCTGTTCAATACAGAAATTTTGGATCGCTTGGAAAATGGAGGCTACCGTTCACTTTCATCTATTATGGGGTGGACATTGGAATATTGGCTTCTTTCGTATGGAGAGGAGGGCCGTGCAGTTCATACGGTTTTGCACCCGCCTTCTTACGATCGGGAGTTACACAACTTTGTTCCGCCTGTTTCCATTCGCCGCTCCCTTGCTGTTTCCACAAACAACAAAAAAACCGATTTTCTGGCAGAGTGCATTGCCTCTTTGGTGCGGAATGTCTTGGTTGATGTACAAAATGTTGCATCTCCACGTTTGGTCTTAGAGGTTACGCCCTCCACCAGTAGCACGGTGATGCGATACAGCCGTTCGCTCCAACATATACCCCGCACCGAGGATGAATATAACCAGTTGTTGAGTGCCTTATTGGGCAGCCAAAAAACAGGACGAGGTACGATTCAGAACCTGACTTACACGTTGCATGGCTTTGCCCCAACACCGTTAGGTCTCCCACCAAGAGGGCGCGATAACCACCCTATAACCACGCAAGGAACCCGTATTCAACACATTTTACATGGGGATAACAGCCGAAGAGCAGCTTCTTAAAAACAACAACCAACATTATTTTGGCGTTAGCCAACATTTATACAAGTGTGACATCGCCTTTATGTATCACCAAACGGGAGAGTGCCTATAGAGGAAAGAAAACATCGCGGATAAGGGGGAAAGTGGTTTGTAGCTGGCACTACGAGCCACTTTCTTTTTATGAAAACGGCCTCGCCGTTGTGACGTTCTATCCAGCCCCACGGCATAGATCATAACCACCACGCACCATAGCATCACCCAAACTACTTGCATTTTGCAAAATAAAAGAATCAGGCGTCTTATTTCCGATTAAAGTTGTGTTTTGCGTATCTTGCCTTTTTATCCTCCGTTCCTCTTTTCCGCAAAACAACATGAGCTTCTGGCAAACCAAAAAAATTCGACTCCGAGAAATGGATACCGAAGATGTAGATATTCTGATTGAATGGCGTAATGACAGCGAGGCATTCCGACAATTAGACCTTTTACCGCCATTGGTCGCCAAAACATGGCAAAAACACCTGATTGAGCGGCACAATACCGCACCAATTGATGATGATAACTATCGCTTTTTGATTGAAGATACGAACAAAGAAGTAGTCGGTGGGATTACCACTATCGCTTGTGATAGACGGGTTGGTTCATTTTCCTATGAAGTATTTATCGAGAAAGAGTTTCGGCGTAAAGGATATGCAACCGACGCCATCGGCTTGATCTTGCGTTTTTTCTTTGAGGAATTGCGCTACCAAAAAGTCACCATCGCTACACTATCCACTAATGAGGCAGGGCTTGCCCTACACAAAAAACTGTCCTTCCAAACTGAGGGATGTTTACGCCATATGGCATATTCGGGTGGCAAACACTTAGATTTAAACCTCCTCGGTTTGATTCGGGATGAATGGGAAGAACAATTCCCCCACCCAGAACGATTCTTAGAAACCGGAAACAAGAAAAAATTAGGCTTCTAATGAAAAATTTATTCCTCCTTGTTTTTTTTGCCCTTACGTTGGGGCTTTCGAGCGGCATGTACGCGCAAGCACCTAAATCCTCAGGAAAAGCCTTGTTCAGGAGTGTGGTATTGCCCGGCTGGGGACAACAATACCTTAATGATGGTTCTTGGAAGGGCAAAGCTTCGGCCTATGCAACGGTTGACCTTGGCTTGTGGCTGGGTGTATTGACGTCCATCCGCCGTCATGGCCATTATACCCATGCAGCTCAAAACTATGCACAATTTCAAGCTAATGCCTCTTTAGAAGGCAAAGATCGAGATTTCTTGGTTCGGATTGGAAACTACGACAGTAGCCAAGACTACCTCTATGCGCTTGAATTGGCACGCAGATGGAACTTAATTGAAGCAGCCTCGGAGCCAGTAAACTCATGGACGTGGGGAAGTACCGAAGAACGGGCAACGTATTCACAACTTAGGGATCAGGCCGAGGCCATGCGCCGTCAACGCATATTGTTTACAGGGCTTTTGGTGGGCAATCGGTTGCTCTCTGCCATATCTGCCGCGAGAGGCACACGCCTTCACAACAAATCCTTGGTTCAGTTTTCTACCCAAGATGGCGCTCCAAGCCTTAGTCTTACAGTTCAGTTCTGATGGCTTTATAATTTATACCGAATACCATTATAACTGGCCAAAATTCCCAAGCCCCCTTTTACATTCCCATAGACATTTGATGGCTCATTCCCAAGTACTGCCCCATTATTTTGATTGCTGCCAAGGGTTGCATCATATTTCGTGATCTCCTCGGAAATCGCCCCTACAAAAACATAACTACTGGAACCGTTTCGATCATCTACATCAAAAACGTTCAGGGTAAAAGCATTACCTTCGGCTTTCATCAAAAGGTCATTGAACGTCAGTCTATTGCCACAATACAACCCCCCAATTTCTGAATTTTCGAAATTGAATTGTGATTGAGGAATAAAAATCGCTTTCATAACACAATACTTAGGCATTACGGATTGTGGTATGGTATAGGGCGGATAACCTACAACACTATAAAGCACAGGAGGTATAACTTCATAAGCAGAAACCATATAAATATTCTTTTTAGCTGGATTATCGTCCAGTGTAAAATCCAAGGTAATGTTGGATTGCTGTTTAGAAATATTTGCGCGTAGTTTTATAGGCTCTGGGATGGTGGTTTCCGCTTCTACCTCTGGAAAATCGGCAGAGGTAGCTTTTATCCGATAGGTTTTTCCGGGTTGTGGGTAAAAATCTTTCAAAGCAAAACGTCCTTCAACTCCTGTCCATGTCAAATTACCCAAGAGCTTATTGTCCTCCCATGCCGTTACCGTTGCATTGTTTACAAACGCTGGAGATTCCAATCTTCCTACGGCTGCGGAGGTCTTTGAGAGGTGAATGGTGAGGCTACTATCGGGGCATAACGCACCATTAAGCACCAACTGAGACTTCAGGGGTACTTCAAGGTCAATCACTTGCTCAAAGTCACACCCCCAAATAAAGAAACTTATCGCAAAGAGGATACTTATTTTTTTCATGGGTGAAGTCCTTATAATTTGAACGTATATGAGATAGAGGGGATAACGGGAATGATGCTAACTTGCTTATACTTTGTTACCAATACAAACTCACCTGTATCAAATTCATTTTGTGTGGATAAATAAATGTAGAATGGATTTTTATGGTTATACGCATTGTAAGCCCCAAACGTCCAAGTGCGGATGCGCTTCCCAAAAAGCGACATTGCCTTGTCTCTATGAACATTAACGGCTATATCCAAGCGGTGTGTCGGTGTCATCCGATAACCATTTCTACTCCCATAATCCGTGAGTACAACCCTTGAATCATGCGGTTTATTGGACAAACCAATATAGTAGGCAACAAAATCCCCCGGAACCTGATCCAAGCCTCGATATCTTGCTTGTGCAAGTGTTACGGCATTTCCAGAGCCAAAGACCCAATTAAAGGCAAAGTCCACCTTTTTGGAGAACTTATGGCTCACCACCACCGCGATGTCGTGCCTACGGTCGTAACGATAGGGGAATGTTTCGCCATTGTTTAGGTTGGGAAATATTCGGTTACTCCAAGAGAGCGTATAACCAATCCAACCGCTTGTGCGTCCAATTTTCTTCTGCAAGAAAAACTCCAAGCCATAGGCTTCTCCATTACCAATCTCCACCTTATCTTGCCAATCGGTTGAAGGATCATTCAGGAAATTTGCGCCAGCTTTGTATTCGATCAGGTTTTTCATGGGTTTATAATATCCTTCTATACTCGCTTCTAAGCCCACGTCCGAGAATACCCGCGAGACGCCCGCCGCCACCTGCCATGCCGCCTGCGGTTTCACGCGATCGGTTGCGGGTAGCCACAAATCCGTCGGTAGCCCCACGCCACTATTGGCCAAAAGGTGAATATATTGCCGCATGGTCACAAACGAGGCTTTTAGGGCATATGGCCCAACCAAATAACGAAATGCCAAACGTGGTTGTAGTGAAGGATAAAACGATTTCCCCACCCAAAATCCGGAGGCATGTAGCCCAAAATTCATCTTCATTTTTCCAGACAACGTCCAGTCGTCCTCGATGTATGCCGCCATCTCTGTGGCTTTTGTAAGTTTGGTTTTGGGAACCAAAGTGGTGTCTATGGGTACTTCGCCCGTTGCTTCTACCCGAATACTTGCCGCACCGGGGCGATATTCGTGCCAAATATTGGAAAGTCCAAACTTTATGGCATGAGTGGGAACTGGTAAATAATCAAAATCTATTCTGGCGCTTTTATCCGTAATTCCAGAGAAATAACGGGCACGTTGATAATCCCTATCCACCACGCTGCCATTCACTAAATTTTTAAACTCAGAGGAAATATCAATATTAAAGGCATAATCCGAATAGGTGAGCATGGTATTGGCAAAAAGTTTTTGGGAGAACAAATGGTTCCAACGTAAGGAAGTCGTTTGGTTTCCCCATTTCAAATTACCATCTATCCTTTCGTGGGAAGCAATGGTAACAGGATCCTCAGAAGGCCCACTGGATTTATATTCTGAAATCGAGGCAATATCCGTATAGGCATGATCTTTCCCATTATATGTACTAAGATAGATACGGTCTTTAGGAGATATAATGTAGTTTAACTTTGCATTAAGGTCATAGAAATAATATCCCACATCGCCTCCCGGCCCTTCACCCCGTGCGTTTAACGCCCTTATAACCGGCCTTGCCAACACGTCCACATATGTTCTACGCCCCGAAACGAGAAGACTCATTTTGTCTTTGATCACGGGGCCTTGCACCGTAAGCCGCGAAGAAATAATGCCTATGCCACCATCCGCCTGCCACTCCCGCAAATTGCCCTCCTTCATACTAATGTCTAACACCGAAGAAAGCCGTCCACCATAGCGTGCTGGAAAACCACCTTTGGTGAGTTCAACGTGCTGTATCGCATCGGTATTAAACACCGAGAAGAACCCAAACAAATGGCTGGCATTATAAACAGGAGCGCCATCCAAAAGAATGAGGTTCTGGTCTGGACCTCCACCCCGCACATACATCCCAGAGGATCCTTCAGTCCCGCCCTTAACACCGGGCAGAAGTTGTATCGCTTTCAACAAATCCCGCTCACCCAAAATAGCGGGCACATTGCGGATTTGCTCTATTGGCACATCTATTGTGCCCATTCTGGTGGACTGAACCACGTTTTCTACCCGCTCCCCCAAGATTTCCGTCTCGTTGGAAGCGGGTTCTGGTACTAAACGGAAGTTCATGACCACATCCTTTCGCAGAGGGATATCCTGAAGTTGCACTTTATAACCTACAAACGACACCACGAATTTCACCACATCGGCGGCTGGAAGAGTAATGCTATAAAAGCCGTATTTATTCGCCACCGTACCCGCTTTCAAGTCAGGTGCATAGATGGTAGCACCAATCAGTTTTTCACCACTTTCTATATCTTCGACATATCCGCTAATGGTAAAACGATTTTGTGCATAACTCGCCTCGGCGAATACCAAAAGGCACAAGAACAAACTCCATAAGTATTTTAACATTTCCACTTCCTCTTTGTTTTGGCCTTCATGGCCTTCCTTTACCTTGAAGTAAAAGTTAACCGATCGGCATCTTATTTGAGAGATTGGATCAATATTGATTTACTGAATCAAAATAGTGATAAACATAGCAAACCGCAATCGTAATATAAGAATACACCATAAAGCATTTTTACAACCAAGCACACCTACTCCTCAACAGTATTGCTGATGATAGAATTGGATATATGGGGGAACGCATGACAAATAACTTGATTATTCCAAACCAAATCTTGCAACCAAAGCAAGTTTTAAATAAACTTATTTCACTTCGACACGAACGCCTATTGTCGGAAAAAAGCCAAATTGGTTTACTCGTTTATCCGCATAAATATCGTAATAAAAAAGATTTTCGCGCCCTGAAAGATTTTGTCCACTCGCCATCAGGCTACCTTTAAAAAATTGATTTTCCCAAAGCCACTCCACAGAAATATCTATACGGCTATATGCTGGCAATCTTCGGACATACGGCTCTCCAAAAATAGGCGTTAGCACGGAGGCTCGATTGTGGAAACGCGGGTCATCCGCCTGAAGTGGTAATGTGGATGCAAAACCGATAAACGGCGTATAGGGGAAACCACTCCCGAATTGCCATTTCGTGCTCACTTGGAAGCGGCTTATTTGCCAGTTCCCGATCAGGCTTAGGTTGTGTCGGCGGTCATGGCCCGGATAAAAACTCGTAGTAGCGGTCTTATACCGCACTTGGGACAGGCTATAGGCCAACGAAATACTGCCCGACGTATGAATGGCCCGTAGCTGTAGATCCATGCCATTGGCATTACCCGTTGCAGATTGTAAGCCCTCATTTCCTGCCAGAACCGACAGATAAGACATGTTTTTATGGTAAACCTCTGTTTGCGTCCAAAGCCAAGAATACAAACGATGTCTTTGTCCAGCGATAAAATGCCAAGCAACGGGCACTTCAAAAGTCGCAGGCGCCCAAACGGTAAAGACCTCCCCCACATCTTGCTCGTCTTGTAGCCCAACAATTTGTTGATGGTACTGGCCAATCGCCATATGCCACTGCGCCCCCTTTTCTTTTCCTTTCGGAAACCAAGTTGCGCGGAAACGAGGCTCTAAGGTGTTGATACCCTGACTTGGGAAGTTGTGCATTCTTAGTCCCGGCTCCACCGTAAGCCGCTCATGGATAAAAATGGCGGCATCAAAATAGCCACCGCCCTCAATCGTGTAGTTTTCTTGATCTTTTTTTCGGTTGAGGCGGTAATCGAACTGGTTGATACGGGCAAACATACCAAAACGGGCTTCCCAACGTTTTAGCAAGTAGTCAAAATTAAAGCCACCTTGAAAGCCTTTCACTTTCCCAAAACGGACAGGCGCCTCCTCCGAGCCAAAGGCAGAATCGAAGCGGGTAGAAGTGATGACTATGTCTAAAAGTGCCGGAAATGAAGGCGGCAAATACAGAAAACGACCACCAATAGCTTGGTTTTCCCAGGAAATACGGTCTTCTATCGCGCCATTTCCTTCCAAATCTCCCACATCATGCGAACGTAAACCCACCAATGAAAAACTGCTTGTGGGCGTAAGCCATGCGTGGATTTTTGCAAATTGATCGCCAAATTCAAATGGACGACGCCATTTTCCGGGTAATCGGTCTAATAAAGACTGGCGATAGGAGACCAAAAAAGAGGCTGCTCCCGGATACAATGGCCCTTCCAAGCGTACAGCCCCCATAAACGGATCCACCGAGGCCGCACCTGCAAACTGTTTTTTGTTACCATGCCGTGTACCAACATCCACTACCGAGGCCAACCTCCCACCATATCGTGCGCCCCAGCCACCCGTATAGACATCTGCTTGCGCAATTAGATCTTCTGGAATAACAGAAAACCCACTCACCATATGAAAAGGCTGGTAAACCGCAACACCATCCACCAAGACCTGATTCTGGGTGGGTGTTCCTCCGCGTACATAGAGTTGCCCACCCCGATCCGCTGGCGCTACAAATCCGGGAACGGTTTGGAGAAACGAGGCCAAATCCCGTGACATGCTGGTGGTAGGGATGGCCTCCAGATCACCCGGACGGATGGTTGTAAGCCCAGACCCCACCTCCACACCCGGCTGGTATTTTTTTCGGGACGAGATGGTCACATTCCCAGCTTGTGTAGTAGTTATCGCCATGCGCAAACTAAGGCGCTCTAAGACACCCGGATACACCTCAATAATTTCTGTGAGCGGCTCGTAACCTACCAAGCTAAAGCGTAAATAATACCGATCTGGATTGAGCGAACTGAACGCAAAATAGCCATTTGCATCACTAAAGAGACCCTGTAACGTAAGTCCATCGTCTTTTTGTAACCGAACGGTGACACCAGAAAGCGGCTGCCCAGTCCCGTCATCCACGATCACCCCGCGAATACTCCCCACCTGAGCAAGAATGGATTGAGGAGAACCGACCCAAAAAACCAATACCACGGCCAGCAGATGGGCGAAAAGGAGGCTTCGGAGGCCATGTAACCAAGTACTTTCAGGACAATTTACCATACACATGTACAAGATAAAATCGGGATCAGCAACCCTAAAGATAAGCATAACGAAAAAGCACGCCCGAAATTTTCCGATGAACCGTCGCTATTTCGGCTTAATGGCAAAATTTATAAAATTAACCACCACCAGAAACACACCCCTTTTGAACGGGTTGAAGGGCAACAAACACCTAAAAGCCTTACATCATGAACCAGTACGCGACAGAACACCCGCAAACCAAGCCACAAAAACCCCTTATCAAACGGCTTATTCCGGTAATCTTAGTCCTTTTTGTACTTTTCGCCTTTGGACGTGCAATGGGTTGTTGGGACAATAGTCCCTATACAGCGATCAACCATGGCAATCACAAACACTATATGCCCGCTGAGCGAGATGCTGGCATTGGCATGGATAATTGCCCAACCCGTCCACCCACAACCGACGAATTTCTGTCGCGCCAGTGCCAAATCATTCGACAAGTCACACAGAATGGAACCACCTATTTTGTGCCTGATGACGCACAAGAAGGCTTACCTATCACGGTCTTCCCAACGAAAGCCCCCGGCGCCAGCGAACGCATCTCGCCACAAGGCCAACTGACGAAGGTGGTAGCAGAGTAATCAAATAGGCTCAATTATGATTTCAAGTTGCTGCGGATCTTTGAAAAAAAGAGATGCAACTACAAGATTTATATAACAACTGTTTGAATCCATAATACACCAAAATAAAAAGCCCGCTGTTCGGTACAACGGGCTTTTCGGTACAACGGGCTTTTCGGTACAACGGGCTTTTCGGTACAACGGGCTTTTCGGTACAACGGGCTGTTCGGTAAATGCTCGCGTACTGCCTACCGCATGAGTACCATTTTTCCGGTTTGGGCGGTGCGTTCGGTTTCGATTCGATAAAAATACAGGCCATTCGGCAAGTTGTTATCCGGTTGCCACCTCACCTCGTGACTTCCAGCGGCACGGAGTTCATCCGAGAGCAAATTCAAGCGCCGTCCGGTGAGGTCATACACCGAAATCTGTACTTTTTCCGATGTGCCTACCGTAAACCGAAGCGTGGTCGAGGTACTAAAAGGGTTCGGGAACGCTTGCTGAACCGTAAGGCCATTCGGCAACGGGGTGGTTTCTTCTTCTCGGTTCACACTCGCATCGGCGGGCGTGAGTACAAAATCAAACTGACGGCTTCCGTTGGTCAACTGTATCGGCTGATTTTGCGCAAGGCTATTTGCACCGTCTTGATATTGGCCTTTGTATCCATGTTTGCTTGCATAAACCCGTAGCTGTGAACCTGCGGACAAGTCTGCAATCTGGAACGTTCCATCTTTTTGGGTAGTGGTCATAGAGATTGGCTCTCCGGCTTCATCCATCACATAGACCGAAGCACCAGCAACGGCTTCGCCCGTCACCGCTAAAACACGACCGGTAATGCGTGCAGACGTATTGGCCTCGGCGGGAGATTTATTAATGTTTCCGTTGGTATCCAACCAGCGATAATACACCCCATGTAGTTTAAGCACCACGCCTTCCATTGTTGGCTGGTCGTTGTCTATGCGGATGACCTCAGCTTGGGCAGGATCCCAAGTGTTTTTAAAATACATCGGCATATGATAAGGTGCTTGAGCTTTTAAGAGGTATGCGCCATCGGGGAGGCCAGCGATTCTAAAACTACCGTCTTTTTTGGGCAGGGCGGTAAAGACCTCATCGGTTCTCGCGTTTGTCAGTGTGACCAAGCTGTTCTCTACGGGCAAACGGTTTTCATTGACGACCCAGCCAGACAATATGCCTTTTCCGGTTAGACGTTGGGGGATAGCGATCAATTCGACGGGTGTTTTGACACCACCTTCTACGACAATCGCAACAGCATCTTCTGGATTGGTGGCATTGCCACTATACATCCGGATGCCATCGGCAAATGCAGCAACTTCGTATTCGCCGCGAAAGACCTGATCAAACACAAACCGGCCATTTTCATCGGTTCGGGTGGTTTGTTGGAACGACATCATTTTAAAGAACATCCAATCCATTCCCTCGGTATTGGCTGGTTTAAGCTCAACCAAGGCATCCTGAATGGGCTTGCCGTCTTTTGTGGTAATTGTACCAACCACTGCGCCAAAAATCGGTTTAGGATCAAGTACTACTTTTAGGTTGTCCCGGACTTCATTCACCGCAAGCACAATCGCTGTGGCCTCGGTCAAATCTTTTTTTCCGTCGTACCATGCTTCGGCCATGATCCCACCTTCGCCATACCAAGAAGTAAACAAATGGTATTCTCCTTCTGGAATTTCTTTGATTACAAATTGACCATTTTCGTCTGTATTGGTATAACCACCCACCATCGCTCTGGTCGTATTTGTCCCAGTTGCGCTTCCAGTTGGGTCTGGTTTTTGATTGTTGAACAAAGAAATATTGGCATATGGCAATGGATTTCCATTTTTATCCGTCACAATTCCACTAACCACAGCCGTTCCTTTTGCGATAGGCAACTTGAATTCAATGATTTCAGGAATGCTTATTCCGTTTACAACTTTAATTAGGGTTGCATCTTCCGGCGTTTCTGCTTGTTTATACCAGATATAAGCACACGTAAACGAGATACAAGCGCTCACACTTAGGAGATAATCACCATCTGGAAGGTTATTCATCACAAACTTGCCGTCTGGGTCGGTTTGAACGTAGATCCGCGTTTGGGCAATAGGGTCTGTGGATTCCGCAATGACGCCTGCTTGTAGGATTGGATTCCCATTCTTATCCTTCACCACGCCCGAAATACGGCCATTCATGGATGCGATTTCAATAGTTAGACCATTGGTTTCGGTATTTTCCGTGATGGTAATCGGATTGGGGTAATTTATGCTGGCCAATTGCCCCCAGTTGGAGGTTAAGACCTGCACCGTCAATTGATACGTTCCTGCCAAAACTCGGTCGAAACGGAACGTCCCATCCGGTTCTAATTTGGTACTGTACATACCCCGTCCAGTGTTTTCTGCATTTATCGGAGACAACGTCACGTAGCCCGCCGAGACGGGTGTACCCTCTTTTGTCGTTACTTTTCCTTTTGCACTGCCATACATGTACCGAACATCCAACTTAAAATTGATGTCTTTTGCCTCGCTACCATTCGATACCGTAACGGGTGTGGCTTGGGCCACGTCTTTTGCATTCGGATACCAAAGGGTCACGGCTAAATCTTGCACAACCACTTGTACGTAGTAGTCATCCGGTTCTAAAGCCGACAAGACGTATTCTCCTTTTTCGTTGGTCGTGGTGGTGATTCCGCCCCAATTCCAAGTCAAGCGGCTTTTGGAAATGGCGCTTACCTCTATACCGGGGATGGGATTTCCGGAGACGTCTATCACCCTTCCAGAGATTTGACCGGGTAACTGCATCGTAATGTCTATTCCTGAGACGGTCTCATCCTTACCTAAACTCACGGGTGAAAAACCTCTTGGATCATCGCCCTTACGATAATAAGAAGCGCTGTAACGATCTGCCCATGCTTGCACGATAAAAGTTCCTTCAGGCAACCCAGATAGGACATACTCGCCGTTTGCATCGCTTGGAGACCCACCCCAATAACCCACTTGCGGATCCTGCACGGTCACTTTTGCATATTCAATCGGCTGTCCGGCAGGGTCTGTTATTCGTCCTTTGATGACCCCATTACCCATAGGCGGTGGTGGCGGTGGTGAGATAATGACATTGTTAAAATCAAAATTCACGCCATCAGTCACACTACCTTCTTTCACTTCAATTGGTTTGGATTCTCCTTCGGTCGTGCCGCCGCCATAGAATTGTTGGATATTATTTGCCGTGGCATAGACATAATACAGCCCTTCCGGAAGGTCTTTCAGTTCGTAGGTTCCATCGGGCAGTACTTCGACACGGGTTTTTATAACAGCAGGTGGTAAGCCATACGCAACCACTATTGCTTTAGTTGTGTTTCCAGTCGCATCTTTGGGGAGGGCAACCGTCCCGCGAATGTTTCCACCAGCTTTTTCAATTCCTGCCGTGACCGGAAGAACGGCCAACCACAGCAATAGAAAGGAAAGATAATAACGGAGTTTCATCGTAATTAATGGATTTGGGTAAAAGGGTCTGTTTTTCCAATACCCGCCAAACATGTCGGATGCCCAAGCATGTTGTACACCACGACAATTCTTTGGGATTATTTGTATGGTATCTGGTATCTATTTCGGGCGGGGTTTATTTGGTCACTACCTGTTCTACATTAGGACACAAGCCATTGATTTCCAAACACCTAATTGGCATTAATGGCGAGTTTAGATGTTGGACAAGTCTTTATGATTAAAAGTATAAGGTCGGTTTTACGGTCTTTATGTACCACGGGGTGTCATGTCTTCTCCGCAATATTGATGTACCAATAATCTGAATTGCCGGACTTGTTCGGCTTCCCATTGTTCATCCCATCCCAATTCTTTTGCCAACCATTTTGCCACCAAAGGTGCTGCCTCCAGCACTGTTTTTGCATCCAGTAAGAGCCACCGAGTACGGCGTGCCAAGACATCTTCTATTGTTCTGGCCATTTCGTAACGAGCCGCCCAAACCACATGTGCCACCTTAAATGGGTAATTGGGGTGGAGTTCCTTTGCAAATTCCGGAGACTCCACCATCAATGCACGAATAAGTTGTTCATCTGTCCCATAATAGGCCAGCTGGTGTGTTCCAAACCCAACGTCTTTGCACCCATACAATTTTAAATCTTTTGTTTTACTTGATTTATGCGTACCCAAAATTTTGTCTTCGGCTTCATTGATGAGTTCTTCTCCCATTGCCCGATAGGTTGTCCACTTCCCCCCGACAATACTGATTAGTCCTTTGGGAGATACGTATATTTTATGGCTTCGCGAAATTTCTTTTGTTTTGCCGCCCTCTTCGTTTGGCGCAGCCAGCGGCCTTAGTCCCGCCCAGCAAGACAGAACATCTGTTCGTATGGGCGATTTCGCCAAATAGGGTTTAGCCGTTTCCAAGATATAGGCAATTTCCTCCTCCGAGACCTTCGGCTCCAAATCGGCGTATTGGACGGGCCGATCGGTTGTGCCGAGTACCACTTTATTGTGCCAAGGGATTGCAAAAAGCACCCGCCCATCGCTCGTTTTAGGAATCATAAGAGCGGTTTCGGATGGAAAAAAATCCCGATTCAACACCACATGTGCGCCTTGGCTTAGCGTCACCGTTTTGCGTGCCTCGGCATCTTCCAGACGTGCAATTTCGTCCACCCAAACCCCGGTTGCATTAATGACCACCTCCGCATAAACCTCAAAGGTTTCCCCGTTTTCCATGTCTTGCACCGTCACCCCGTGCAGTTTCCCGTTTTCCTCCAAAAAACCGCAGACCTGCATATAATTCAGTGGTAGTCCGCCTTCGCGAAAAAACGTTTGCGCCAGATTAAGCGCCAAGCGGCTATCGTCAAATTGCCCATCGTAATACAAAATCCCCCCTTTTAGTCGTTCCGCATTTACGCCCGGCATTTGCGTCAATACTTCTTTTTTCTCCAGCACCTGCGTTTTTCCCAATCGCCACCTTCCAGAAAGTGCGTCATACACCCTCAACCCCACGCCATAAAACACCAAATCCCAATAGGTATAGCAAGGGATGATAAATGCTTGTTTTTTTGTAACATGTGGCGCGTTTTTAAGCAAAATACCTCGCTCTCGTAGTGCTTCCCGAACCAACTTCACGTCGCCCTGTTTTAGGTAGCGCACCCCGCCATGAACCAATTTTGTTGCTTTTGAGGACGTTCCCTTGGCAAAATCTGCCTGTTCGAACAGTACGCACGCATATCCCCGTGATGCCGCTTCAAGTGCCGCCCCCAGACCAGAAGCACCTCCACCAATAACCACCACCTGCCAAACCTCCGTCTCGCGAAGTCGGCGTAACTGCTCGGATCGTGAAATCATTTCGAGATAATGATTCATGTTTAGTACATCCTAAACCTTTAGGTCGTAAAGGTGGTTTAATAGGTCATTTTAGGGAGGATGAAAACCCCTAATCCAAGACATAAGCTATTTTAATCCAATCCATAGGTTTCGGCAATTTTATCTGCTGAAAACGCCTCATGGAACTTTTCGGGGAGCATATTCTTGGTGATGAGAAAAGGCCCAAGCACCAAAGCATCTAAATGTGTACGGACAAAACAGTTAAACGCCTCTTGTGGGCTGCACACAATCGGCTCGCCCCGTACATTAAAGCTGGTATTCACCAACACCGGACAGCCTGTTTGTGCCTCAAATGCCGTCAGAAGGCGGTGGTAAAGAGGGTTCAGTGCCGGATGAACTGTTTGGATACGTGCAGAGCCATCCACATGGGTTACGGCAGGGATTGGGGAATGTGCCTGCTGGGTTTCTAAACGACTTTGCATATGGGCATTTGGGGTAACGTTTGGTGCTTGCCAGCCTTTTACGGGTGCCACCAAAAGCATGTAGGGGCTATCGGTCTCTAAACCAAACCACTCCTGTACCCGATGACGCAAAACAGATGGGGCGAAAGGTCTAAAACTTTCTCGGAATTTAATTTTCAGGTTAACGTTTTTTTGAACATCGGTTCCTCGCGGATCGGCCAAAATAGAGCGATTTCCCAAAGCCCGTGGGCCAAACTCCATACGTCCTTGAAACCATCCCACGGTACGTTGTGCGGCCAGTAATGCCGCCGTTCGGTCTGGAAGCACCTCGTATCCCACCTCCTCGAAAGGGATGGCTTCTGTCTCTAAAAATCTCCGGATGGCTTCGTCGGTATAAGCCGGACCCAAATAAGGATCAAAAAGCGCATTTGCCGGCATACGATCTTCTTGCACATATTCATGCCAAGCCAAAAGTGCCGCTCCCAAAGCACCGCCCGCATCACCCGATGCTGGCTGAATCCAAATTTCCTTAAACCCAGACTCACGGTGCAGGCGGCCATTCGCCACACAGTTTAGGGCGACTCCACCCGCCAGACAAAGGTTCTCGGCTCCAGTTTCCTTGCGGATGTGCCATGCGGTTTTGAGCATTATTTCCTCTGTCACTACCTGAACCGATCGCGCCAAGTCCATTTCACGCTGTGTAATGGGCGATTCGGGCTTCCGTGCCACACCACCAAACAGTGCTTCAAATTTGCGTCCGGTCATACGCAAACCCGTCATATAGGTAAAATAATCAAGATTCAGGCGATAAGATCCATCTTCTTTGACCGAGATCAGGTGGTCATAAATCGTCTGAACGTAACGTGGCTCACCATAGGGTGCAAGGCCCATCAGTTTATATTCGCCGGAGTTCACCCGAAATCCCGTGAAGTACGTAAAGGCGGAGTAGAGCAAACCTAAAGAATGTGGAAAGTTTAGCTCGGCCTGAATCCGCAGTGTTTTGTCTTCCCCCATGCCCCAACTGGAGGTTGCCCATTCACCCACGCCATCCGTTGTTAGAAAAGCGGCTTTCTTAAATGGAGATGGGTAAAATGCACTCGCGGCATGACTTTCGTGGTGTTCGGTAAATAACACCTTTCCTTCCCATTCCAATTCTTTTTGGATGAGGTCTGGAATCCAGAGTTTTTGCTTTAACCAAACGGGCATCGCCTTCAGGAACGAAGGCCAGCCATAAGGCGCATTGGCGACATAGGTTTCTAAGAGCCGCTCAAACTTTAGAAATGGCTTTTCATAGAACACCACATGATCTACATCGCGGATGGATATTCCGGCTTGCTGCAAACAAAAAGCCACCGCCTGACGTGGGAACGCGGGATCGTGTTTTATGCGCGAAAACGCCTCCTCTTGTACGGCGGCAACCGCTTTCCCATCTTGTACCAAACAAGCCGAAGCGTCGTGATAATAGCAGGATAAACCAAGAATATTCAAGGGTTTATTGATTTGAATTTGTGCTTGTTTCTGCCAAAAAAGCCGCGCCTCGCCCCTTCACCCGCTCATCCCATTGCTTCATCCACGTTTTTGCGGATTTACCCAACGATTGCCAATTTATGGCCATTGCGGAAATGGGGTATTCTTGCATCCAAGCCGGCAGACGATCTGCCGGAATGTCTTTCCGTACTGGAATCCGATACATTTCTTCGGCTTGGTCGCGCATGGACTCTTGCGAAGTGATGAACTCGTAGAACTGTATCGCTTCTTTTGGGCTTCGTCCTCCTTTTACCAATGCAATCGCATCTATCAATACGGGTGTTTCTCCGGTAGGAAATGCTATGCCAAATGGATTCCCTTTTTTTTGTTGGAGCAAGATGTCGGGGAGGTTCCAAAGTGTCAGATCGCCTTCTTGCCGCGCCAATTTAATGTAAAGTTGGGTAGGATCGGCAGTATAGGTTTTGGTTTGTTGGTCTAATTTGGCCAACCAGCGCATCCCTTCTTGCTCGGTGGGTTGCCGCAAAATGAGTGCCCCAAAAAGGGCAACCATTGTACCCGACTCTAAGGGGTAACGCACCAATATCCGGCCTTTCCATTTGGGATCCAAGAGTTCATCCCATGTTTTTGGTGGGTCTTTAACGGTTTCTGCATTAAAGGCAATGCCTACGGGCGTCAGGAAATTACCATACCAGCGGTCTTTTGTATCGCGGTGTGTTTCCTCCACTTGGCTTGCCCACGAAGGCCGATAGGGCATCAGCAACCCTTCATCAGCGGCTTGTTGAAAAAGAATATTTGGCGCTCCCCACCAGAGATCGGCTTGTGGGTTTGCGGCCTCCGTCCGGATTCTCTCATAAACGGCCTGTGCCCCCATGTCTAACCAGACCACATCTACACGTGGATATTGGGCCTCGAAGGCCACTTCGTATGCCTTTAGTAAATCCTTACCATGTGGCGAGTACACCACCACTTTTTTACGGCTATCCTCCACACAGCCCATCATCAACAACATCAATAGCCCGATTCCAAAACGTTTCATGGCAATCTCCGTTTGGCAGAAGTTCGGGTTGAAAAGAAAATGAACAGAGGACAAGGGTTTAGTCGGGCCATTCGAAACAATGCCGACATCTTGGCTCATAGGCGTCTTTTTCCCCTAAGAGTAGCCGCTCATTGCTCGCAACAATTCTTTGGCTATGGTTGGCAGGTGCGCCACAAACCACACAAATGGCGTGCAGTTTGGTCACATATTCAGCCAATGCCATCAATTGCGCCATTTGTTCAAACGGCTGTGCAAGATAATCCTGATCCAATCCGGCAATAATGACGCGCCGTCCCTTTCGTGCCAAAGCTACACAAACCCGAGGCAAGTCGTTATCAAAAAAATGCGCCTCATCAATCCCGATCACTTGTGCATTTCCCGCTTTTTGCAGAATTTCGGCAGCACTTACCACCACGACGGAGGGAATACTGGTTCGGTTGTGCGAAACTACCTCGGTCTCGGCATAGCGCATATCAAACGCAGGTTTAAAGATCTCCACCTGCTGTCTGGCAATTTCGGCACGCCGAATACGTCGGATCAGCTCTTCCGTTTTCCCAGAGAACATAGAGCCGCACACCACCTCAATCCAACCCGTCTCTTCTCTTTTTATGACAAAGGGTTCCATTTATTTAATTTCGTAGGGTATCCAATGTAGTTGCTGTACCCAAAATAAGACATTCTGAACGGGTTTTCAGGAAAAAGCCAAGTTTACATTTTGGAACCCTTCATACCAAGTCGCTTCCGGCAAAAGACCATAAGTGGCTAAGTCCTGAAGATATAAATCCGGTGGTAAAACAAACTCCGGTGTTGCAACTCCGGCTCCAGAAACCGCGCCTCGCCCCAAAATCGTTGCTACGGCTGCAACCGATGCCCCCATACAATGTTTTACGGCAGAGCCACCTTTAGCTTCATCATAGTCTTCTCTAAGCTGATACACCAAGGAGCGCTCTTTGCCATCTTTTATACCATTAATCACCACACGCAGCAATACCGCATCTTTCACATCACCTCCCATCCGCTTGCGAATCCGGCGCGTCAAGACATCCCGATACGTGAGGTGTGTACCAACATCAATCATGCGTTTTTCGGCAAAACCCAGCGCCATCAAAAAGCTCATTTGGCGGGCATGGTGTGGGTATCGAATGGCCTTAAAGTCCAATTTTTGAACTTTACCCACCATTCTGGGCGCCATTTGTGCCAATACACCCGAAACATAAAAACTTTCCAATTCCCCAAAAGGTTCTGTGAAGTGGATCGGTTCCACGCTTGTGAGCGGTGTTTGCATCACCACCTCGCCTCCTTCTAACGAAAATGCAGGCTCGGTGTATTCCTCAATCAACTTCTCAGCCGAGAAAAAAGAAGCAAAGTTTAAGGGCGGGTTTGGTGCTAAGGGAATGGTTCCGGCCCGCAAATAGGCTGATTCCACCTTATCGAACTTATTCATACCGTGCATACACAAGATGTTCACCAATCCCGGAGCCAAACCACAATTCGGAACCACCCAAACACCAGCAGTCTTCGCCGACTCATCCAGCTCCATCACCCGCTCTACAGCAGAACGATAGCCGCCTAAGTCACAAAAATGCACCCCTTCCTCGATGGCAAGTTGTGCCAACACCGGACTCATCTCGGAGGCAATACAATTCACCACCACCCGGCTGGCAAAGAGCAATGGCTTAAGTTGCGATAGGTGGCGAGCATCCAGCTCATGCGTCCGGATCTTGTGGGTATGTAACTGATTTTGAAGGGTTTGTAACGCACCCGGACGGGCGTCGCAAACATGGATATGAGAAACCTCAGTTTTCTGGGCAAGTGCAGAGACAACGGCAGAGCCCATCGTTCCTGCTCCTATAACGGTAATAACCATACGGTAAATAATCTTGTTGAATAGCGGAGACAAGGCAAAATAATGCCAAATTTGTTGAACAGAAAAGGAAGATTCAGCCCACATCAAACAAAAGCGCTTCCAAAAGATTAGGATGCGCATCATTGATGGGCCGCCACGACTTAACCCACCCCCAATAGGCACTGATTTATGAACAAATCAAGAAACATGTTTTAGAATCGCCCCTTCTTCAAGACTTTCCACTTAGTTTTGCCTGCTCAAAAGAAAATCCATGTTTTCCAAAAAAACCGCTTACCTTCTTTTTATTCCAACACTTGCCATCCTCATCGGGTATGTGGTATGGCCCTTTTTACGCACGGTAGAATTGGGCTTACAGGACGAGGCATGGCAGGCATTTTTTAAAGACTGGGATGCCCCAAACGTAAAAGCACTTTATCAGTCTGTGATATTGGGCCTCCTGAGTGTCTTGGGAGCAGGTGTTTTGGGAACGGGGCTGGCGTGGCTGTTTTATCGGTTCGATTTCCCGATGCGACGATGGTTACAGGCAATGGCTGCCCTCCCACTTGCCTTACCGCCTTTGGTGGGTGTCATGGCCTTTTTGTACCTATATGGCCCCTCTGGAATGTTGCCCCGCGCCCTGCAAGTGGTATTGGGATGGCAGGAAGTCCCATTCGCATTCGAGGGGTTTACGGCAGTTTGGTTGGTACATGTTTACACGCAGTTTGTTTATTTCTACCTCTTTGTTTCTGCTGCACTTAAAAACATGGATGGTAGTTTATTAGAGGCAGCAGCAGATTTGGGTGCAGGTGAAGTTCGCACCTTCTTTCAGGTTGTTTTACCCTTGTTACGTCCCTCTATGGTGGGTGCTGGCGTTTTGGTCTTTATGGTTTCGATGGCCAGTTTCACCGCGCCATTGCTCTTCGATGGCGGCGGTCGCTACCTGACCTTACAAATCTACAATTATAAAACCAATGGAGAACGCGAATTGGCCGCTGTCGTTTCTACGGTACTCACCCTGCTTTGCCTACTGCTCTTGGTTTTCGCGGAGTGGAGACCTATTACTACGACACGCCAAACCTCGAAAGGAACGGGTAGCAGGCCCAAACCCCTTCTATCACGCTGGAAGCAGTTTGGGGCACTCTTTGGGGCTATACAAATTTTGATATTTTTGGGTTTGCCCGTACTCGCCATCGTCTTGCTCTCATTTGCAGAAGAAGGTAGTTGGACTACGCAAATCTTCCCCGTTGCCTATACCCTAGACCATTACCGATTGTTGTTCAATGATCCAACCTTTGCCGAGCCGATCCGAAACAGCCTTCAAATGGCGGCCATTGCAACCGCCGGTAATGTGGTCTTTGGTGTTATAGCCTCCCTTTTGATGGTAAAATCGCAGCTTCCAGGACGTTCCCTTCTTCGGCTGATGACCGCACTCCCCTTTGCCATTCCGGGCACGGTGATTGCACTGAACCTCATCCTCCGTTTTAATGCGCCCTCCGCTTGGTCTTTTGGACAGGTTTTGGTGGGCACGTATGCCATCTTGCCTTTGGCCTATTTTATCCGGCACATTCCCTTGGTGGTGCGGGCTACCACAGCCGCTTTGGAAAACTACGACGACCGATTGACCGAGGCCGCATCGGACTTGGGAGCGGGCACTTGGCACACCTTCCGGAATGTCATGCTTCCCATTTTGATGCCGGCCATTGTCGCAGGGACATTGCTTAGTTTTGTAACCGCACTTGGCGAGTTTGTCTCCTCCATTATGCTCTACATCATAGACAATCGGCCTATAAGTGTAGAGATTTTGGCCCAACTCCGGCAATTTAATTTTGGTGGCGCAGCAGCTTATAGCGTCCTTTTGATGGTTCTGATTGGCTTCTCTACGTTTGCAACACGTTGGATTGGGCGCTCCACTCCTTCGCAACGTTGAATAACGGGAGTTACGGGTTTTAAATTATTGACTTATTTTCCTTAAGATGGGTCAATTTTATCCATTTATGCAATTGAACCAAGCGCCTATTTAACACCCGTACTTTGGGTACTTTAGTTATCTGTAGCCAAAAACTTATTCAAAAATGCAAGAAAACAATTTTACAGGGTCAAATATTGTCTCTAAATTTGCATACTATAATTAGCTATTTGGAAATGGAACAAAAAGACTTATTCGGAAACATTATTCAGTCCACCGGAAAACAAAAAGTTGTTTCGGGTTATCGTATTTATGATGCCGAACAAAAAAGAAGGACTGTAAGAAATGATTTACCAAGCCTATATCCCGACTTACCCGAAAAAAAATATGACATTATATATTGTGACCCACCTTGGGATTACGGTGGCAAAATGCAGTTTGATAAAAGTGGGAAAAAGGATTTCAATAGAAACTGGGAAAAGAATATATTCATAAGTGCTGCCAATTTTCAGTACCCCACAGTTAAAACAAGGGATTTGATGAAAATCCCAATTACAGAAATTGCAAAAGATGATTGTCTGTTATTTATGTGGGTGACAAGTCCACATATGGAACAAGGTATCGCATTAGGAAAGGCTTGGGGCTTTGAATTTAGAACTGTTGCGTTTGTTTGGGATAAGATGGTTCATAATCCCGGTCAATATACATTGTCTTATTGCGAAATGTGTTTAGTTTTCAAACGGGGTCGGATACCAACACCAAGAGGTTCACGAAATGAAAAACAACTTGTACGAGTTCCGAGAAGTGAACACAGTCAAAAGCCAATAGAGGTGTTAAAAGCAATTGAGAGAATGTTTCCTATGCAAGATAAAATAGAGTTGTTTGCAAGACACAAACCCGATGGCTGGGATGTTTGGGGGCTTGATGTAAGAGAAGAGTATGAAGATGACGTTAATCCAATAGAGGTTTTATCTTCTCAATAAAATGTTCTATTAAGGATTCGGGATTTGCAGCATCTCTCCAAAAGAAAAAATGTGCATCTAAATCATCATACCAACAAGTTATCTCTCTTACTCGGCATGGGTCTCTTGTAATATCTCCTTGAAAAACTGTCCAAAAGGGAAGTATGTCCTCACCAAGATTACCTGCTTCCCTTAATATTTTCTGCAAACCTGGTGTAAAAAACTTACAAGACCTTTCGTGTGCATTACCCCGACCTGCGGAACGTGGTTTACCTTCAACCCAACCGTCCTGTCTTTTAACTTCAATATAAATTGTCTTTTGTGTTTCTCTGTTTGTTATTGCATAATCTGGGAAAACCCCGTGTCTTGTAATTTCAATATCAGGTGCGTAAATTTCAGCGAGTACTTTTTCGCTTAGAGGTACATTTACATATATTTTACTAAACTCATTTGGTTGAGATCTTACCGAATATTCAGTACCTTCAAACAAATTTGTAAATGTTTCGTGAAAACTTCTTTCAGCGTGTCCTGCATTATTTCCACTATAGTCTTGCCATTTTTTTCTTAGACGATTTGAGTCACTTCCCATTGTCAAACTTCAATAAATTGTCAATACTTGTTTCTAAAGCATTTGCAATTTTTTCAATATTGACAAGAGTTATATTTTTTTCGGCACGTTCTATCATCCCGATATACGTCCTATGAAGGTCAGCTTTGAAAGAAAGTTCTTCTTGTGAAAGATTCTTTTCTTTTCTCAACTGTCTAACACGTTGTCCGAATTTTATTAAAATTTCTCTGCTTCCCATTGAGTAAATTACAATAGGGCAAAGCTACTTATAGTATGCAACCTATACCACAGACTAAAGTTAGCATTTTTATCGTTAAGCGAACGCCAAGGAATTAGATTCCGTTTTCTATAAGCAACAAGCCCCGTTCTTTATATCCGCTCCACCGGATACACCCGTACCGCCACATTTTCCGCACGGGCAACCACATCTGGCGGACGCCCTGCCACCCCCATCCCATTCCAATCCAAAGGTGCGCTGCTCCATGTAGCACATTTTGCCGCCCCCACCTGATACGGTTCATGCCAAACTCGGCCTTTGAACAAACGATTAGAATGGACATCGTGCGCAAACAGCCAATAGCGATCCACCAGAAAAGAAGTCAACGACCCCGCCACTGCTTCTTTTACGGCTCCATCGGGTGCATATGCAAAATGTGCCGCTTCGCGCTCTCCTTTCCTTTGGGCAAAATATGCCACCTCATGACCCTGATTTGTGGCCCTCATTTTGGCATCCATATAAGGCAAATAGAAAAAACGCCTCGCCGCCCGAACGGCAATCGGCTGGTTACAATCCAACGAAAAAAACCAAACCCCCGGCAAACCTGTTTCGTCCGTCACATATGTTCGGACATTGAGTTCCAAGAAATAAGAGACCCAAGGTACTGCAGGTAAAAACCGTGGGCGGATATGCTGCATAAAAAAAGGAACCACGCCCACATAAGCAACGCCGTTGTAGGTATCCAAATGTAAGCCTTTGGGGAGTTTGGATTGTAACGCTTCGCGGTCAACAGCCCAATGGAGAAACAACAATTCCTCCCAATGCTGGTACATAACGGGACTATCCTTTTCTGGACGTTTTTTTTGCCTTTGTATAGCTTCAATGCTCGAAGTCATTTGGGTAAGGGTTTTCATTACATCTAACAATAAGGAATTCCTTTATTTTAAGGTATTCCCTTAGTAGAAGGGTATGGTTTTATTTATGGATCCCCTAAATCTTACAAAAAAATTTACCCTAACCCTTAATTTTTGTTCAATATGCTTCATTCTTTCCACATTCCCGTTATGGGGTTGGGCTTTACGCTCGAAACGCCCATAAAAGTGGCACGCTTTGGTATTTCTTCCGTGATGTCTATTGTAGAGGATCAACTCGTCGAGGCGATGCGGAAATACCACACCGAACGTTTGGGGCTTCCCTTCGTACCCATTCACGCCCAAGAGACCGATGCACGTGCCCGCCGGATTACAGCCTATCTAAACTTGGTACACCAAATTGTATCCGACCAAATGCATGTATTGCGGAACGAACCATTTGAGCAAGGAAACGATATTGTGAAATATTTTGAATTATTGCCTGATGAATCTCCCGCAAAGCAAGCCTACCTCCAGATGCTAACGCTTACGGGAGAAGCCCAAAAGGATGCACAAGAAGCCCTACGGACATACATCCAGCCCGGCGCTTTGGACGTGAACATCATGGCAAAAGTGGATAAAAACAACTATGCCCGAAATGGAGAAATGTTGCCCGCCGAATACTCCGATGCCTTGTCCGCCCTCCGAGGTTTTGCAAACAGCACCCTTTCTTCATCGGTGGTATTTTCTGCTGGCTATAACCCACGTCTTTACAGCTATTTAGACCAACATTCCGATTTTTATCCCGATGCAAACGGCAACCTAAATAAACGGGTTATCCTCAAAGTGAGTGATTTCCGGTCTGCACTTACGCAAGGTAAAATCTTGGCAAAAAAAGGCATCTGGATTTCGGAGTACCGCATAGAGTCTGGATTAAATTGTGGCGGACATGCGTTTGCAACCGATGGTTTACTCCTTGGGCCTATTCTCGAAGAGTTTAAGGCCAAAAAAGCGGACATGCTGACAGAACTCCAAACCATGTGCAATAAAGCACTTGCCGAAAAACAGTTGCCCACCTTCACAAACATTCCCCAAACCCATGTAACGGTGCAAGGTGGTATTGGTACGGCAAGCGAAGATCGGTTTCTTCGGACGTACTATCAGGTGGATGGAACGGGTTGGGGCTCGCCATTCTTATTGGTTCCCGAAGCAACCACCATAGACGTACCCACCCTCAATGCCTTGGCAACGGCAGAAAAGGAAGACTTCTACATAAGCCATGCCTCTCCGTTAGGCGTTCCGTTTAACAACTTCCGTAAGACCACCTCGGCTCAACAGATCGAGGCCCGCGTAGCAAAAGGAAAACCCGGCAGTCCATGTTATAAACAATTTTTGGTAGCCAATACCGAGTTTACCGATAAACCGATTTGCACATCCTCGCGGCAGTACCTCCATGCCAAGTTTAAGCAATTGGAAAACATGGACTTACCCGAAGACGTGCTTCGTGCCGAGAAAGCCAAACTCACGGAAAAAGACTGTTTGTGTGAAGGGTTGGGAGCGGGTACGTTAATTAAGAATGGGATAACACCAGCGTACAACTTGATTGCTTCCTTGGTTTGCCCCGGCCCCAACTTAGCCTATTTCAGTGGCATTTTTAGCCTACGCGAAATGGTGGATCACATTTATGGCCGCACACAACTCCTCAACACAAGGGAACGTGCCAACATGTTCATTAACGAGTTGGAACTTTATATAGAACATCTACAACGCGAGTTAGAAGCATCTGTAAATGAACTCAACTCCAAAAAAATCAAGTACTTCAACACTTTCAAGAACAACCTCTTCAACGGTATTGCCTATTATCGTGATACCTTAGCAGCCAAATTACCAGACTCCGACGATTTGAGAGACGCCTTCCGGAGTGCATTGGCCCAATTTGAAGAAAAACTAGAGGCCATCACCATCGGCGAGCCTATTGCCGCCTAAGCCTCCATAGACACATCCACAAACCGCTCGGCGTTAGGGTTGGGCGGTTTTTATTTTATACACGCGCGATGTCCAAACAAAATCCTCCGCTATGGCGTTATCTTATTTTTACGCGCACCGTACAAAAGTTTTACGCGCACCGTACAAAAGCCAAAGCAACGTGTATCACCCGTAACATAACCCTAAACCCCAAATCCTATGCTTGCAATTTTTGTGGTTTTTATGGCGCTCGTCATTGGCATCATCCTCATGGCAACGGTCTTCAGTTTGTCGGCAGGAAAGAAACACCGTAGCAGCCTCCCGCCAGCCACTACAACGGAGGACAGCATCTCGGTAGGTGAACTCAAAAGCATGATCCGGGAGGCAGTCGCGGAGAGCAACGTACCTTTGCAAGACCGGCTAAACCGTTTGGAAAAACGCCTACCTTCGGATAAAACATCCTTGGGGAGCCACGAAAATCCCAAAGAGGACCTCATTATACAATCCAAAAAAACAAGAATTTGAACCAAATACCTTTATGGAATACCTTGGCATCATCGTTTTTTTCTGTTTCGTGTCTATGGGCATCGGCTACCTCATCGGCAAGTGGTACATCAAGCATTGGATGGACAAAAATGAACCCCCTTCCCGCTAAACCAAAATAGAAACGCTTATGAACGATTTTATAGAAGGGATGATTGGTGTTTTCGCCTTGACGGTTGTTGCAGCAATACCGATTTCTATATTCTTCTTTCGGTATAAAACGCAACAGTTGGCGATTGAAGCGAAACAGACAAAAACCTCCGAGGCTGCGTCCGAGTCCCTCTCCCGCTCGGAACTTACAACCCTTATCCAGCAGGCTGTTTCCGATTCCGTAGAACCGCTAACAGAGCGCATTGAGTCCCTTGAGCGTAAATTAGAGCATTCGTCCATACGCCAAGACTTTCGCGATGGCTTGATAGACGCCCTCCCCGACGATGAGCCACCGCCCAACATTCGTTCCGTAGGCAGGCAGCCTTCGGCCTAATGGGTAACATTTTGGCGCTTGGTAGCGTCATCTCTATATGCAGTATCGGGTATTCACCATTCATACCTTATATTGTGTGTTTCCTTTTTTCCATTCCAAACCCAAACCCGCTATGATTCACCGTTTCTGGCGCATTCTTCCGGTCGTGCTTCTCCTTAGCATCTCGGTTGCAAACGCCCAATATTGGTTACAGCCCGGAGATGGCAAAACCAATAACTCGCAATTTCGTCCGCTTCCCGATTGGCCAACCCCAAATGAATACAGAACGTCTTCCGGATCCCCCGGCCCAAAATATTGGCAACAAAAGGTGGACTACAAAATTGACGTTACGTTAGACACTACCGCCCACAAATTGATTGGTAAAGAACGCATTACCTATAAAAACAACTCTCCAGATGTATTGCGCTTTATTTGGGTGCAAATGGATCAAAACCTTTCTTCCCTAAACAACAGCCGTAATGGAAAGGCCGCAAAATCCTTGCCCAATTCCATTCCGCCCGCCGCCCGCCGCTTCCTGAATGTGGATCCATTCGATGGTGGCTACCAAGTAACACGGGTACAAGTCATGTCGGCCACGGGTAAATTGGTCAATGCAGATTATTGGCTGAACGACACCATCATGAAAATTAACCTCCCAACGCCGCTACAGTCCGGCGGAACAGTGGTTTTTGATATTGATTGGAACCACATTGTACCGGATAATGGACGTGGTGCGAAAGAAAAAATTGCCGATGGTTGGCTATACCTCAATGCCCAATGGTTCCCCCGTGTATCGGTCTATGATGATACCAATGGCTGGCAAACAGACCAATATTTGGGACGCGGTGAGTTCCACCTTGAATTTGGTGACTACGAAGTAAACATCACTGTGCCCTGGAATCACATCGTAGGCTCGACAGGTGTTTTGCAAAACCCGACCGAAGTCCTCACCGCCGAGCAGCAACGCCGTGTAGCTAAAGCTTTGACGGTAACCGACCTTAAAGCGGCTGATCCCGTCTTTATTGTTGGGCCGAACGAGGTCAACAAAGCGGCATTCCGTCCTAAATCCTCCGGAATGCTCACTTGGAAGTTCAAAGCACAAAATGTGCGGGATTTCTCTTGGGCTTCCTCTAAAACCTTTGTTTGGGATGCCGCCGGCTACAAATACCGTCCAAATGAGAAGGCGATTCAGTTAAACAGTTATTACCCACGCGCCGCAATGCCACTCTGGGACAAAGCATCCACACGTTCCATTTGGGAAACCTTATTCACGTATGGACGGATGTCCTTGGAGTACCCCTATCCTCAAGCCTCGAACGTGAATGGCCCTGTTGGTGGTATGGAGTACCCCATGATCGCGTTCTGTGGTGGACGCCCAAACAAGGAGGGTAAATTTAATGAAGCCCAAGAACGTGCCCTGATCTCGGTGAGTATCCATGAGGTAGGACATAACTGGTTCCCGATGATCATTTCTTCGGATGAACGCAAATGGACTTGGCAGGACGAAGGCATTAACTCGTTCTATCAGTATTACAGCGAAAACGACTATGCTGCACGCTATACAGGAACAAAATATGGAGAGCAATTCAAAGATGGTAAATACGACAACAACCGGAACCTTGGAAAAGGGATTGTACCCTATATGCGCCAAAAAGACCAAGTACCGATTATGATTCACTCGGACTTGATCCACACGGGCTTTGGTCCCAATGGCTACACCAAACCGGCTGCCGGCCTCTGGATTTTGCGAGAACATGTTCTTGGTAACAAAGCCTTCGACGAAGCCTTTAAAGAGTACTCGCAGAAATGGGCTTTTAAACACCCATTACCATACGATTTCTTCCGCACAATGGAAGAGGGTGCTGGCGAAGACTTGGCGTGGTTCTGGCGCGGATGGATGTATTCCACATATGCAAACGATCAGGCCATTGCAGAAGTCAAATCTCAAAAAGCAGCCGACTTGGTGGGCGATGAAAAGCGCGGTAAGAATTACTGGCGTGTAACCATCGAAAACAAAGGGGGGATGCTGATGCCCGTCATTATGGAAGTAACCTACGACGATGGCTCCAAAGAACGCATGAAACTTCCTGTGGACATTTGGCGCTACAACGAACTGAAGTTTGAAAAAGGCTTCTTCTCCGATAAAAATGTAACCAAGGTGGTTCTGGATCCAGATGAAGTCTTTGCCGACGTGGACACGAAGAACAATACTTGGGATATAACCAAATTAGAACAGCCTAAACCGCAAGAGGCACCCGGAACATCAGGTAACTAAGTACCCAAAACAAACTCTTGACCGGAGGATCCAAATGGGTTCTCCGGTTTTTTATCCTCTTACCCACAAAAAAGAAGCCGACACCCCAAGCAGGAGGTCGGCTTCTTTTTATGCGTTAAACGGCATTAAAGGACTTTCGGCCCTGCATTCTTGATCGCATCGGAACTACCTTCAGCAAACTGTACAAAGTTCTTTTGGAACAATTGTGCAAGATGGTTCGCCTTTGCTTCGTATGCGTCGCCATTTTTCCACGTATTTTTAGGGATCAGCACCTCTTGAGGGACATTTGGGCAAGAAGTAGGCACTTCAAAACCAAAACGCGGATCCAACACTACCTCTACATTTTCCAAATCACCGTTGTGGATGGCATCTATAATGGCACGGGTAATTTTGAGCTTCATCCGCTCGCCCTCGCCATATGCGCCACCACTCCAGCCGGTATTCACCAACCACGCTTTGGCATGGTGTTTATTCATGTTCTCGGCCAGCAATTCCGCATATTTGCTCGGATGCCATACCATGAAAGCAGCGCCAAAACATGCAGAGAAGGTTGCAGTAGGTTCTGTAACACCCATTTCCGTTCCAGCCACTTTTGCCGTATATCCACTGATAAAGTGGTACATGGCTTGTTCAGGCATCAGGCGTGCCACAGGCGGCAGTACCCCAAAAGCATCACAGGTTAAGAAAATGATGTTCTTTGGATGCCCACCCACACACGGAACTTTGGCATTCGGAATGTACTCAATCGGGTATGCAGCGCGGGTATTTTCGGTAATCGAGGTATCTGAATAATCAACCGCATGAGACTCCGAATCAAAAACCACATTTTCCAAGACCGTACCAAACTTAATGGCGCCATAAATTTCCGGTTCTTTTTCCGCAGAAAGGTCAACAGCTTTTGCATAGCACCCTCCTTCAATATTAAACACGCCGTCATCTGTCCAGCAATGCTCATCATCCCCAATTAAGTAGCGGTTGGGGTCGGCAGAAAGGGTTGTTTTTCCTGTTCCGCTTAATCCAAAGAACAACGAAACATCGCCCTCTTTCCCTTCATTTGCCGAGCAGTGCATAGAGAGTACTCCGCGTTCTGGCATAATGTAGTTCATGATGGTGAAAACACCTTTTTTCATTTCACCGGCATATTCTGTACCCAAGATCACAAACTGTTTCCGTTCGAAGCACAGATCCACACTGGTTTTAGAGGTCATGCCATCTGTATAGCGGTTTGCACCGAAAGCTCCGGCATTGTAGATCACATAATCTGGTTCACCAAATTGCGCCAACTCCTCTTTCGTAGGACGGATAAGCATATTGTTCATGAACAGTGCATGATAAGGCCGTGTACAAATAATCCGTACTTTGATACGATACTTTGGATCCCAACCCGCAAAGCCATCCATTACATAAATACGATCGCGGGTATTCAAGTAATCTATCGCACGTTCATGGTTGATCTCAAACGTATGTTCATCCATACCAATATTGATGTTTCCCCACCAGATGTTCCCTTGGCTATTGGGATGAACCACGATCCGTTTGTCTTTCGGGCTACGTCCGGTTTTTTGTCCGGAACGGATCATCAACGCACCTGTATCCGAGAAACCAGCACCTTTTTCGTACTGAAGCGCTTCTTCATATAAGACCGCTGGTGCAATATTGCGGATCACATTCCGAACGGTTATTCCATATTTTTTCAGGTCTAAAGACATGATGGTAAAGTTTTGGTGTAACAGGACCGGCATATTATCCGGTATTATTTTAATCAATGTTAGGTTAGGCATCCTCGATTGGCAGAAACTGCGCCGTAAAATGCCGGAGCATTGGCGGCTCCCAAATAATTTTCATGCTACTCAAGGTGTCTTTTTGTTGGTTGATCTTTTCAAAAACTTCGATCACATAGTCCATGTGGCTTTGGGTATAAACCCGCCTTGGAATGGCCAACCGTACCAACTCCATTGCAGCAGGTTGTTCACGGCCATCCGGCTGTTTTCCAAACATCACCGAGCCAATTTCGCACGCCCGAATGCCTCCCGTTTCGTAGAGCGCCACCACCAACGATTGCCCCGGGTACGCCAATGGGGCAATATGAGGCAAAAAAGCCCGAGCATCTATATAAACCGCATGGCCGCCCACTGGCCGAACGATCGGAATACCTAGCCCGGTTAAGGCTTCTCCCACATACGCCGTAGAAGCGATGCGGTAATGCAAATAATCCTCCTGAACCACCTCTTCCAATCCCAAGGCCATTGCCTCCAAATCACGCCCTGAAAGACCACCATACGTGGGGAAGCCCTCCGTGATAATCAAAAGGTTTCGTGCGCCCGACGCCCAATGTTCGTCGTTCAACGCCAACCAACCGCCCATGTTGACCAAAGCATCTTTTTTTGCACTCATCGTCATACCATCGGCATAAGAAAACATTTCCTGAACGATGCTTTTGACCGTCCGGTCTGCGTATCCATTTTCGCGGAGTTTGATGAAGTACGCATTCTCGGCAAAACGGCAGGCATCAATAAACAAGGGTTTCCCATATTGTTCGCAAAGTGCCTTCGTCTCCCGAATGTTCTTCATGGATACAGGTTGCCCACCGCCAGAATTATTGGTAATCGTAAGCATGACCAAAGGAATGGCCTCGTGCTGCTCGTTCAAGAGCTTGGCTAACTTTTCGAGATCTATATTTCCTTTAAAGGGGTAATCGGACTGTGGATCTTTGCCTTCTTCGATCACCAAATCCAGACTAAGCGCACCGGAGAACTCCACATTGGCGCGGGTCGTGTCAAAATGGGTATTGTTTGGGATGATCTTTCCTTTTCCACCTACGATAGAGAACAGGATTTTCTCGGCTGCACGCCCTTGGTGGGTAGGAATGATGAACTTAAACGGCATCAATTCGCGAACGGCTTCCTCGAAACGGTAGTAGGAGGGCGAGCCTGCGTAGCTTTCGTCTCCTCGCATAATGCCAGACCATTGGGCGGCACTCATGGCAGAGGTACCGGAATCGGTAAGCAAGTCAATCATAACGTCTTCGGACTTCAAGCCGAAGGCATTGTAGTGTACCTTTTGGATAGCTGTCTTCCGCTCCTCACGTGTCGTCATCCTGATAGGCTCTACCGCCTTGATTTTGAAGGGTTCGATAATGGTTTTCATCATTGGGGGTTAGGGGACTTGGTTTTTGGTTTAAACGCGCCAAAAGTGCGCAATGCTGTTTATCAATTCTTCGGCTTTCATTTCGCCGTCTTTGTATGGGCCAAAGGGGTCTTCTAATTTTGCATCAGGATTGTTCAGCAAGGCTAAGGTTTGTGTAACGCTATGCGCTAAGGCATTTACATGATAACCGCCCTCCAGCGTAGCAATGAGCCGCCCCCCAGCATATTGATCCGCCCACGACATTAAGGCTAAGATCATCGCATTAAATCCAGCGGTAGAGACGTGCATATGTGCCATTGGATCCATCCAGTGAGCATCATAGCCAGCCGAGACAAAGATTGCTTGTGGCTTAAAGCGGGCAACCAAGGGTTCAAAAACCCGCTGAAAAACGTGCAGATAGGTCTCATCTCCAGCTCCGGGCAATAACGGCACATTAACCGTATAGCCTTCTCCTTCCTCGCGCCCTGTCTCCTGAATAAAACCAGATTCGGGATAAAACGGGGGTGCGCCATGCACGCTCATAAACAAGATGTTAGGATCGTCATAGAGCATTTCCTGTGTGCCATTGCCATGATGCACATCAAAGTCCAAAACTAAAATTTTCTCTAAGCCATACTTGCGCTGTGCATATTTCGCCGCAATTGCCACATTTCCGAACAAACAAAAGCCCATCGCCGCATGTGGCCGGGCATGATGACCGGGTGGACGTAAAAGCGCCATGCCATTATCCGCCTTTCCCGTAAGAACAGCGTCTGTGATATTAAGCAAGCCACCCACCCCGCGAAGTGCTACTTCTAAGGAATGTTGCGTACAGTAGGTATCGGGATCTAAATAACTCAATCCCTGATGTACCATATAATGCAAATGGTCTATATAACGGGTACTATGAACCACTTTAATGTGCGACATATCGGCCTCTGGCGTCTCCAAGCGCACCAATTGGTCGGTCAGTCCGGCATCACTCATCACTTTCCATACGCGCTCCAGTCGGCCTTTTTGTTCCGGATGCCCGGAAGTCATGTGCTCCACATGTGAAGGATCAAAGGTATAAACGGTTTTTTTCATAATAGAAACGGAACAAAGCTCGGAGCGTTTGAAAAGCAATTTAGAGATCGCACTTAAAATACTTCAACCATCATGTTACTTTGTAAGGGAATTTTGCACACTGCTCCAGAATCCTTTTAGATAAGGTGAATATTAAACGGAGGTTTGGTAAATCCAATACACAAAAAGGGTGGGCCATCTCTGACCCACCCTTCTTTCGGATAAACCGTTTCGATTAGAACTTAAGACCAACCGTAATGGTCTGTGGAGCCGTAAAGTAGTTGGTTGCGCGGTAGGCGTAATCCACACTCATTTGGAAGCCACTTACGTCAATGTTCAGACCAGCGCCAGCGCTAAGCCCTGTGTACATCGAGTTGTCGTTGCCACCCGTGACGCCTTGATAGCCACCACGTACAAAGAAGAGATTACGGAAGCCCAACTCAACACCGCCCGTAAATACGTCTGGGCCTAAGCTCGTAGAACGGAAGTTCCCAAGCAAAGTAGCAGAAGCACTACCAGCCAAAGAGCGCGTATAAGTTGCACCAAAGTTCAAGGCTGCAGGAGACTCAAAGTCTTCGGCTGCAATCCGGAAGGGTGTTTGGGCCGCGTTCGGTGGTTGGTTTTGGATACGGTTGAAGCGGATAAGACCATCTCCAGAGAAAGCAGCCTTCGGACCGAAGTTCAAAAGGGCAACCCCAAAGCGGAGGCCAGACTCACCAACAGTATAGGTCATACCACCATCAACCGTTACGCGAGATTGGCTCAGGTCGTCAATGCGTTCGTTAGACGCTTTAACGGTAAGACCTGTTGCAATCCGGTCGGTAAGCTGACGGGAGTAAGAAACACCAATCACCGAGGTGGCCGCTGAATAGGTAACGCCATCTTCAACTTCTGGCTTAGCTTCGGTCTGACGGGAAATGTCCCCGAAGTTCCATGCGGTGAAGGTTAGCGCGAGGTTGCGTGTTCCGAGGTTTTGGGCAACCCCAAAGGTGCTAATCCCAATATCGGCGACATAATTCATCCGGCTAAACAAGGCAGCCGTTCCGGTGTTGTCAGAAAGTCCTGACGGGTTACTGGCCATCGCCTCAACGGGGTTCATCCCTTTTACGGCGGTGGTGGCCACCGAACCCAACCCGATGGTGCGGGCAGTGGTCGGAACCATAAGGTGCATAGATCCTGTGGTTCCTTCTTCTTGCGCAAATGCTCCATTAGACACAAGCAAGAGGAGCAGGAATGCACATATGAATTTCAATTTCATATTTGATTCTCCTTATAAATCGGTAATACCGGGATAAAGATTAGAAGGCCGACAATTGGATCTTCTTGCGAACAACCCCAAACTTCAACACTTTCTCCCCAACATTCGGTACATCAACATGGATCAAGTACATGCCACTTGCCAAACGGAGACCATTTTCATTGGCCATATCCCATGTGAGGTAGCCATTTGGCGAGTTGTGTGAAAGGGTACGTACAAGCGTTCCATCAAGGGTAAATACCCGAATGGTACAATTATCTGGCAAGTCCGTAAAGCGTACTTCATCTTTGATGTTCGAGGTTTCAAAAGCAGAAGCACCCTTATATGGGTTTGGTGTAATACCAATACGATCCAAGCTAAAGTTCGCAGCATCTCCTTTGAGCGCTTTCTTATCCGCAGTGGTTACTTTATGAATAACACCCGGTACGTTTGGCTTCGTGGAGATGAGGCGGTAAATACTGCCTTGTTCTGGCATCGTGGAGTTGTAAGGACCGTTCGGGATATTACCACCGTTCATATTGAAGAACACGGTACGAGCGAACAATTCGTGATCCACTTCAGCACCGGCAGCATCACAGACATTGCCCTCACCACAACCAGCCGCTGCTGCTGCATAAGCATCATAGGTGGTTGCTGGCGTGTACCAATAGATCCAGTCTGTTGTTGGGTCGTTTGTACCTCCAGAAGCAGGGTGATCCACAGCGTTCATATTGAACTTGCCATCTCCGTCATTATCAAAGATTACAGGGATCAAACGCTTGTCGTCAGCAGCATTGTCATACGTTCCAACACCCACATTCCAGAGTTCGAAAGGCACTTTGATCACTGCACCAGTAGAGAAGCCGAGGTATCCCCAACTTCCACCAGCCGTAAAGCGTACTTCAAAATCGTTTGGTACGATGTCAGCAAAGCCATTTCGCATACATTGTGGGATAAAGCCTGCGGCATAGCCATTAGGAGCACTTGCCCGACAAGCAAAGAGCCATGTGCTGTTGTTCGTGTTTTGCCAAGGACCACCAAAGGCGTTCGGACGACCAGAAGCAAATGGGAAGCCTAAGCTGTTAAAGTTAGGAGCACCCGCAAATGGTGGATTGATTGGACCAGCCGCATTCGCAACCTGCAACATATCCTTCCATGCAAATGGTGCACCATTCACAGTAAATTGCAATCCATCAATGGTTGTTACAGGAACGTTTTCAGGTGCGTCAGCTTTGAGGGCCTCAACGGCTTTTTTACCATCGAAAACCACCGTATTGTTTTTCGTAACATTGATGATGTCGTACGTTTTGTAGGTAGTACCACCTACAACATGCTCGTAGAACTTCACTTGATACTCATCACCTGTTACTGCTAAAGGATCAACAACAACAGCTTTAACAAAACCATCTGTTCCTGCACCAATAGAGGTACTGATGATTTCATCACCAGCCTTCGCTTGTAACTTGGTCCCGCCATTGAGTGCTTGTGCATCTGTAGGAACAAATTCAACACGTTTTTCAATTCCAAGCAGCACTTTTGGCACCCCTGCCGAGTTGTAGGCATAGGCTTGTACCCCAAAGTACATGTTTTGGTAGTTTACCACGCCATCCACAATATGGGAAGTTTTCAGCCCAGAATCGCTACCTGCTACGATAAGTGCAGAAGCAAGTGGGTCATTTTCATCCACATCATAAATCCGTTGAATGTCATTGGCTTTGTCATAAACAGCAACAATCGTACCTTCTTGGTCAACTGCGCTCGCATACTGCTTCACAATATAGCCTTCCAGATTGTAGTTATATTGCGTTTCTTTGTAGCTATCCAAGTAGTTATCGCTATTGGTAGCCCAAGACCAGTTCAAGAAGATTTGGCCATCGTTAGAGGAGACGGTTACGTTTGGCGCATCTGGGGGGTTGGGTGCAACGAAGTTGTTGTCGAAAAGTGCTTGGGCTTTGGCATCTGCCAGACGGAGTTTAGCCAAAGAGCCGAGAGCTGTTTTTGCACGCGCCCAAACAATACCATAAACAATTTCTTGTACTTCACCCGGCTTCATCGTCCAAGGACCGGTGGACATCACAAAACGGCGGTCACCGTTTGGGGAACGACCACCAGCACCGTTGTTGTTCATCTCAGACCAACCTCTACCGGTTACAGGATCACCCGTAAAGGCAAAATTGGTGTATGGTGGGTTTCCGCTCGAACCATCACCCGTAGCCGATAACCGGCGACCGTCACGACAGCGACCCGTTTGTGCATAGCGATACTCGGTACTACTTGCAGCAGGGTCACCGCATACAGGGCTACCATTTAAGAAATAGTGGAAGTAGGTAACGCCCAAGTGTTTACCATCTACCAAGGGGCCTTGGAAGAAGTCATACCCAATGGCTGGCGGTGCAGTACCATAGCCATGGTCGCCACCATCCAATTCATCCGAGTTATACACATAGCCCAAACTCAACGTAGTATCTACACCCAGATAATCATCAGAGGAATCCCCTAAGTCCACATCAGACCAGAGCGAGAGCATGGTTTCGGTCAGGTTAGACTTGCCTTTGTAAATGATTTTGGTGCGATAAAACGTCATATTGCCCAAGTCACCTGCTTGGTTAAAAGCAAATGCGGTGGTTTGGACTTCAACCCCAATCGGGTCGGTGCTGGTACGTTTGTGAGCAGCGCCCACGTCATTCATCACCCACCAAATCATTTGATCCCCAATCATTTCTGGGCGATCACCTTTGGTGATATCGTAGTTGTTCGGGTTACCATCACCGTCTTTTACGGGTGCCCCAATTTGCCAAGGCCACTCTGCAATATCCGAGGTGGCAACCCCAGTTTCATTCAGTGTAGTAATGTCGGTCAGCGACACCTTGTAAATCCGGTCGTAGGTCGAGCAGTCTGCCGGTGGGTTTCCGTTGGCATCCAATGGGCCGGGCCAGAACTCCCAAGTGCCATAGGTGGCAGCCGCCATACGGAGTTTGTTGTCGCCCTCGGTAATCCCACTCAACCAAATCCCACCAGCGAAGATGGCATCTGACTTACCACCTTTGGGAACAGTGTAAACGTTGGGGTCACCATTCCAGAACAAGCCCCCCACATTCAGGATACGCGCCCGAACGTTATTAACGTCTAAATATTTTTCGGCTTTCCCAGTAACACAGTTCCCAACCGTTTGTGCCTCTGCACGCGGCGCAAAGAAGGCAAAGCAGAGAACAATGGCCAAGAAGGAAAGTCCTTTATGGATGTAAGAATGCATTTTTGATTCTCCTCAAAATTGTTTTAACACCATGTGACCCCACCCAGAAGCGGGATCACATGGTAAAGGAATCCTTAGAAGGTGAAACGCAAACCAAGGCGGGTCATACGCGGTAAGCCATATGCACCTCGGTTGTTGTTGGCAATTAAGGAATACTGATCACGGCGAAGGCTACCAACAGGGTACTTTGCAAGACCATCTGGCTCAATCAAGAAGCCATCATAGTCTGGCAAGCCAGTAGCGGCATATACACCAAAGATGTTTTCTTGATTCAAGAGGTTTTGTACTTCGAGATAAGCCACCATATTGGCTTTGCCGAGTGCAAAACGACGGTCAACCTTCAGGTCAATACGGCTTGTAGGGGGCGTTTCACCGTTGTTGATCCCACCAACCAAAAAGCCGGCTACTTCAGGACCCGGAGAAATGGCATCTACTGCACGGGTACGCATGGTGTAAGGACGTCCGGTTTTGAACACGCCCAATACATTCACCCCAAAGTTCTCAAGGAGTTTCATACCAGCGATTTCTGGACCTTCACCTTTACCAATACGATAGTCCAAAGAAACGTTTACCGCATGACGGCTATCGAAGTTCATCCGGCTAAGGAAGTTTGGATAGAAGGGGTCTTCACCACCCAGCCAAGAAATGTTACCAAAGGTTGCAGGGTCAGATCCTGTTCCTTCTGCAAAAGAGAGCGTATAGTTTACGTTCATCTGGAAGCCTTTCATCCGACGGAGTTCCACCTCGGCTTCAACACCTTTGATAGAAGCAAAGTCCACGTTTTGACGTTGGTCATTTGCAGACCATGGGTAGGTAAAGATGAGTTTACGGTTACCCACTTGGCCTTTTTGTTGACGGATAAATCCCGTAAGGGTAGCAGCCATTTTTTCGCCGAGACGTTGACGGAAACCGAGTGAGTACTCGATGGTACGGGGTGGCGCAAGGTCGGTATTGCTGGTCAAACTACCCGAATTTTCCCGTTGAAAGCGTAAATAGCCATAGGTCGAAAGGTAGTTGGAGCTTGGGCGCTGAGACGTTACCCCATAGCTTGCAAAGAACAAAGCTTGGTCAGTTACAGGGAAGCTCATCCCGATACGCGGCATGAGGTTCAAGCGAGGCTTGTAGTCCTTAAACACGTTCGGAGTTAAGTCTTCCGACTTAGAAACGTGCTTTGCACCAAAGTCATTGCGGAGTTGAACGAAGGTGGTTGCTTCGCCATTGGCAGTGAAGAAGTCACCTTCGACACTACGATAGCCCACAATCGCTTGCTTGCTATCACCATCTTTATACAATACGCCAAAGTCTTCTCCAATATTGGAAGGACGGTTGGCTACTTCGTTAGCACGAATGATCTCAACCAACGCATAAGGGTCTTTCAATACGAGTGCGTTGTTGTCGAAGATGTCGGCACGGAGACCCAGATTCAATACCAAGTCCTTGTATTCGATTTTGTCTTGGATAAAACCGCCAAAGAAAATGGGACGATAAGGCGCGGTATTGGCATAGCTCTTGTCTAAGGTAGAGTTCTTAGAAATCGCCACCAAGTTTGCAATATCCTCGGTATCGGTTTCTTCGGTTCCAAGGTAATTATAGCCGTAATAAGCAATGTTTTTATCCAATGCACCAAATACGAGATCATTCCATGAAGACACTTTACCTTGGTCTTTCAGGGTAACTTCCACATTTCCATCATCATAAACGCGGGCAAGCGAAGCGGGAGCTACGGTATAAGCACGCTGTGTTTGTTGCTCGTATTCTGCCCCAAATTGGATCTGGTGGATACCAACCTGTGTGGTTGCCTCGGCAGAGAAGTGCGTTTTTTGGGTACGGCTTTTTGAATAGTTCGGCAAGAATGAGCCCGGCATACTATAAAAGCCATTCACCCCGATACTCGCAAATACACCGTCTCTTGCAATTTGATTGAAGACAATATCCGTCAACGCGCCACTGGTTAAGGTAGAAGTTGCAGAACGGTATTTTGCGTTCATTGCATTGGCTGCATTGTCAACATCGCCATAGAACAAAGCGTCTTCCACTTTATTGCTGAAGTTAGGATTATAGGTAACGCCGCTTGCGTCCACATAGTCGAACTGCAATTGATAGAAGGTATTGTTCGATAAACGGTGTGTGAGGGTAGCAAAACCTTGACGGTTGCTGCTTTCGTTTTTGGTAAAGAAGTTATAGTTCGAAATCGCTGTTCCGCCGCCACCAGTATTGTTGGACGTTTGCGAACCACCCACGCGGAGACGAATTTCTTTTGAAAGATCAAACGTCATGTTACCACGAAGGTTCAAACGCTCGAAATTATCGCGGCTGGCCGCACGCATTTCGTATTGGTCAACGGGCAATACTTCCCCTTTGCGCCACATTTCAACAACCGTTCCGCCCACCAAGAAGAGCTTATTGTCGGCTCCCAAATCCACTTTACGGACTTCGTTACCAGCTTTGTCAATGAAGATCAGGTTGTTACCATCATATACAGGTAAATGCGTTGCGGCATCTACCTTAATCCGTGTACCGCTCGGTAAATCTCCGGGCAAATCCACATATGATTTTACACCAGCAGCGTTAACAACCGCAATCACTTGTGGGCTGTTTTGCCACTCTGCAACCAATGCTTCTGGAACTGCGGGGAATTTTTTCCAAGCGGGGTTGGTGTCCAATTGATTCGTATAAGAACCAGAGGCGAAGAAACTGACTTTCCCCTTAACAATCGGACCACCTAATGAGGCCTCAGCCAAATTATAGCCGTAGGGATCCAAGAATTGGGAGGTTACACCTTCCACGGTTCCAAAGAATTTAGTCGTACCAGATTTGGTAGTAATGTTTACCACACCCGACATCGCATCGCCGTAGCGGGCCGAGATATTGCCCACCATCATTTCTTGTTCTGAAATAGCGCCTTGTGGGATGGCCAAGTCTCCGGTACGTATCCCGTCAACATAGTAAACAATTTCACCACTCCGACCACCGCGCGCATTCGAGCCACCACGGTCGGTGGTAGAAATACCGGCTTGGATGCCGAGCGCGCCGTTTACACCACGCACTGGCAAGTTCTGGATGTCCTCACCACTAATCGTTTTTTCTGCCCCAACCGCATCCTTTGCGATAAGTGGTTTTTCAAAAACAATTTCGGTCACCAAGTAAGTTGAATTCTCCTCGGCGAGGACGATGTTTAGTTCGGTGGTACGTCCGGAACTAATCCGAACGCCCAATTCTGTTTTGGTTTTGTAACCGACGAACGTTGACCGCACATTGTAAGCACCGACTGGCACCCCAATGATAAAGTAATTTCCGTTAGCGTCGCTTACCGCTCCCAACTGAGTGCCCTCCACCTGTACGGTAGCACCCGGGATTGGAGTTCCTGCAGCAGCATCAGTGATGCGCCCAGAAATCTTACCCGTGTTTTGTGCCAACGCCAGGAACGGTAAGCAAAGCAGTGTAAGCACTAGTGTACTCCATTTGCGAGACATATGCTACCTCCTCCGTAATGGGTTGTTTGGTAATGATTTGGGTTGTTGTTTGTTTGGCTGAATCTAAAGTGGGGTTCACTTCAGGGTTGGCTGATAAAAAACCGTCTCTTGAGCAAGGAGGGCTAATCCATATTCGCAAGACGGCGGTTGTTTTCTTAGTTGGTGGACAGCAGGTACTGCCTTAGCCGGAACGTAAATTGAAAAGCAGTATCGCGTTTTTTCCATATCCTTTTTCTTTTAGGCTTAGGGGTGGGTTTTATAAAGTTTCAATATACGACGGCCTGTATCAAACTCAAATATAGCACGCCAACAAGTTTAATGTCAAGAAAAACAAATCTCCTTTCAAAATCAAGGCCATTTCCTATCCCCATAAGTAAATTCAAAAAAAATAGGCTAACAACTTGTTTTTAATAGACAAACCTTCAGAGGCAAGCCTTTATGTCCTTGTAAATTTAATACCTATTTATATGTATATCAACTTGAAATATTTGTTTGCAAATTTCTATCCAGCACGCTATTTGTTTGATATTAGACCTAGAATCTTAAATATATTATAGATGGAAGCGTTACCTACGTAAAAAAACGGGGTGAAAAACGGAAGAGCAAGATTATCCATATTTACAAAGAACCTTCCCAAACCAAAAGAGCCGTCCATAGAAGACAGCCCATTCGATTTGGTACTTGTATTAAAAACCTTAAGGCACAAAAACCACCTTTACATTTTGAACCCCGTCAATGGCAGCAATTTGTGCTTTAACGACATCTGTCATGGTATCATCCACACATACAGCGGTAATGGCTTCACCACCTTTTCCGGTGCGCCCAAGCGTGAAGGTTGCAATATTGATTTGGTTTTCCGCCAAAATCCGACCTACTGCCGCCACCATACCTGGGCGATCCACATTGGTGTAGAACAAAATATGCCCTTCCGGCTTAACTTCCAATGGATAACCGTCTATCTCCACGATGCGTGGGTTTTCTCCTACAAACACCGTTCCGGTTAATTTTCGGGTTCCAGTTGTTGTGACAAAGGAGACTTCTAACAATTCAGTGAATGCTCCGGCATCATCGCTTCGTTGTTCCTCGAACACTACGCCCATCTCTTGTGCGATCACCGAGGCATTGATGTAGTTTACATAACTATGCCATTTAGACAAAATCCCGCGCATCACGGCCAAAGAAAGCAACTCGGAATAGCGCTTGGGCACATCCCCCATACAGCGTACAACCACTTTTTGGAGCGAGCCATCCATGAGTTGTCCTGCAACTTGCCCTAATTTCTCTGCCAATTTTAAGAAGGATTGAACTTCGCTACGAGCGGCCATACGAATGGCAAAGGAGTTCACGGAGGTACGAACCGAACGGCCTTGTAAAGCCTCGATCAATTCGGCGGTGACTTCCTCCGCCACTTTGAGTTGTGCTTCTTTGGTAGAGGCCGCAATATGAGGTGTGGCCACCACCTTGGGATGTTCGATAAGGGGACGAAGGCTCGGGCCGGGTGGCTCGGCAGAATACACATCAAGTGCCGCTCCACCTACTTGTCCGGACTCCAACGCCTCAAGGAGTTCCAATTCGTTGATGATTTCACCACGAGCGCAGTTTACCACCAAAACCCCTTTCTTACACTTGGCAAAGGTTTCGCGGTTCAGCAAGCCATTGGTTTCCTCGGTCAGTGGTGTATGCACGGTAATAATGTCACTTTGCGCATACAGTTCATCCAGCGAAACCAAAACGATACCCAACCTTTCCGCCACCGCATGGTTCAACATAGGGTCGAAGGCCACCACATTCATTCCAAAACCTCTCATGCGTTCGGCGACCGCCCGTCCGATTTTTCCAGCGCCGATGACGCCCAATGTTTTGCCAAAAAGCTCGGTTCCATTAAATTTATTGCGTTCCCATGCACCAGACTTGAGCGACGAATGTGCTTGTGGCAAGTGGCGAGCAAGGGATTGCATCATGGCACAGGTATGCTCGGCGGTAGAAAGCGTATTCCCATCTGGCGAGTTCATCACCAATATCCCTTTTCGGGTGGCAGCATCCAGATCCACATTGTCCACACCTACACCCGCACGGCCAATCACTTTCAGATTGGGTGCAGCCTCCATCAGTTCTGGCGTGATCTTGGTTCCGCTTCGGATGATCCAGCCTTCGTACTCCGGCAAAATGGCAACAAGTTCTTCTTTCGGAAGTTTCAGTTTCACATCCGCCTGAATGCCCTTTGCTTCCAGCATCTCGACGCAGGCTTTATCTACTGCATCCGTAATAATGACCTTTTGCATATTTTTTATAGAATAAAAATGATTAAAAAACAAATAATTCTATTACAGCAAGACTACCTAAGGGCTTAGCTGCATAGGGATAGGATTTCCCGCCTACCGATTCTTTTGACTGCCGAGGTTTCCAGAATCTGTACTTCCAATCCTTTTTCAGAGAGTACTTGATCCAACATACGTCGGGTTGAATGTCGCTCTTTTTGGTTAAGTTTATCGAACTTTGTCAAGATCACGACATATAGTATAGGCAGCCCCTTCATAAAGTCCATCACCTCTTGGTCTAATTCCGTAGGCGCATGACGGCTATCTATCAGGTGAAAAACGGTTTGCAGGTTTTCGCGTTCGTTCAGATACCGCGAGATGAGTTTCCCCCAAGATAGCCTGTTCGTTTTTGATGTGCGTGCATAACCAAAGCCCGGTAAATCCACAAAATAGAAGGCTCGGTTAACAAGGTAAAAATTGAGGGTTTGGGTTTTTCCCGGCGTGCCACTGGTATGCGCCAAGCCTTTACGCTCCGCCAGCATATTGATGAGTGAACTTTTCCCCACATTCGAGCGCCCGATGAAGGCGTATTCCGACAGGCCATCTTCGGGCAAGTCTTTCCAGCCGGAAGCGCTTTTTATAAACTTCACCTCCAACGGTGCATTTTGTGACGCATGCCGTCTTTCAGGCTGCTTAACAGCGTTGCGAGGAGTTTCCATCTTTCAAAGATAAGTAGGATGGGCGCACCTCAATACGGCACGCCCAAAACATTAGGTTTAATTAGGCATTGAGAGTGGCAGCAACCGTTTCGCCAATAAGCGCTGGATTCTCCACAATGGTGGCGCCAGCAGCCTTTAGAACAGCAAATTTCTCATCAGCAGTGCCTTTCCCGCCGGAGATAATTGCACCGGCATGACCCATTCTACGCCCCGGAGGCGCTGTTTTCCCTGCAATAAAGGCAAAGACAGGCTTCGTCATTGTTTTGATGAACTCGGCCGCTTCTTCCTCGGCAGTTCCGCCAATTTCCCCAATCATCACCACAGCCTCGGTCTCGGTATCGGCCTCAAACAACTCCAACGCATCCCGAAAGCGTGTCCCGATAATGGGATCGCCACCAATTCCTACGGCGGTTGTCTGGCCTAAACCGCGACGGGTAAGTTGATCTACCGCTTCATAGGTGAGTGTGCCAGAACGGGAGACCACACCCACTGGGCCGGGGGTAAAAATCATGCCGGGCATAATCCCCACTTTTGCCTGATTTGGCGTCAGTACACCGGGGCAATTTGGCCCTACAAACCGTGCCCCAACTTTTTTCCCGTAGTGATAAACCGGCAACATGTCTTTGATCGGTATGCCCTCGGTGATACAGATCACCAACTTAATGCCTGCGTCGAAGGCTTCCAGAATGGCATCTGCGGCAAACGCCGGAGGCACAAAAATGATAGAGGTGTTGGCGTCTTCTGCTTCTACGGCCTTTTGTACGGTATCAAATACCGGACGATCTAAGTGCTTGGTGCCACCTTTTCCGGGCGTAACGCCCCCGATAACGTTTGTCCCATACTCGATCATTTGCTCGGCGTGGAACGTACCTTCCTTTCCGGTAAAACCTTGAACCACAAGGCGGGTATTCCGATCTACAAGGATGCTCATACTATTTTGGGCTTATAAGGGTTATGGTTTGGGTGATATTCGCTGTTGTTGAAATTGTTGAATATGGGAAAGTAAGCAACAGCACCAGAAAAAAACGTGAAGCAGATCGGCATTTCATGCGAAAGTTTGTGGAATTGACAAAAACAATCTGGTCTCCGCGTGTTTTATCAATGCAAAATATGAAATTCAAATTATTGTTATTAAATAAGTTATTGCCTTAAAATTAGTCTAATTTCTTCTAATTACATAATCCCGTATAGTCTAACAATCTTGGTAAACGTACAAGTGTTGACCATCTACAGCCTGATTAACCCATAACTTGCGTAAGACCAACGACTTAGTTAGGTTTACAACTAAACCACATCTGGTTAGCCTGCCCACACAAAAGACTCGCCTTCCTTCAGCACCACAAAGGCTTCCGGTGATACGCCCTGTTGCTTAAGGGCTTCTACTAAGTCAACTAACGGATCGGATTGGCCTTCATCCGCCATTTCAAAAGTTCCATAATGCATGGGAATAGAGGTTTTAATGCCCAACTCGCGGTGCATTTGCACAGATTGTGCGGGGGAAACATGTACCGGTGACATAAACCACTCTGGGCGATACGCCCCAATGGGCAATAAACCCACCTCAAATCCCTCCGGAAATCGCTCCTTTATTTGATGGACAAATGGCCCATATCCGGTATCGCCCGCAAAATAAAGTTGCTTGCCTTGCACCTTTAGCACAAAGCCCGCCCAAAGCGTTTTGTTACGATCGGAAAGCCCTCTCCCAGAAAAATGCTGCGCCGGAACACAAGTCAGTTGCACCGCCTCCGCCAAATTGAGCGCATCCCACCAATCCAATTCGCGAATATCCAGGAGGTTTTGCGCGGTAAGAAAAGCTTTGTTGCCCAGCGTTGTCACAATTTTGCACCCAAACCGATTTTGCAGTTGGCGTAGGGTTTGCGGATCGCAATGGTCGTAGTGGTTATGGGTAAGCAGAACCACATCAATCGGTGGCAAATCTTCAAAACGGATACCGGGTGGCCGGACGCGCTCCGGTCCCAACCAAGTAAACGGGCTTACCCGACGCCCATACACGGGATCGGTAAGGATGTTTAGGCCGTTCCACTGTAGCAACAAAGTTGCATGGTTAATGAACGTGATCCGCAAACCTGTATCTATTCGATTGGGTGGCTTTTCGCCATAGGGCTGTTCGGCAAAAGGGGGCCAGTACCCTACATTTTTCCGGTTTATACGCCACCTAACCACATCCCAAAACCCTTTTTGTGGCACATCGCCTATGTTATGGAACTGCGTACCATCAAAATGTTCACTTGGGGGGCCAGTATATCCCGGCGCTGAAAACGAATGGTCTGCCAACCAAGTTCCTATACCACTCAATGCCAGTAGCCCTCCAACACCTTTTGCGGCCTTTCGTAAAAAGATTCTACGGTTCATCTTGTTTTTTGTCGTTAAACATCCATTTTAGACACATACCTTTTGGGACTTGAAAGGTTGCAGCAAGGGTTTTATTCACTTTGGCTTATACGTCCTTTATTTGGGGCACGTCATTTACTTTAGTTGTACTATTGCATTCCTGCTACGTTTGTAGTACATTAAAACTACAAACGTAGTACATTATGAAACGACGCATTTTACATCCAGTAGGAGAAGCCGAATTCGAGGTTCTCCAAGCGGTTTGGCAAATGGGCGAAGCCACCGTAAGCCAAGTACACGAGCGTATTCTCACACACCGCGAAGTGGCCTATACCACGATAATGACGTTGATGAAGCGCTTAACAGACAAAGGCTATTTGTCTTATCAGAATCGTGGGAATACCTATCATTACCAAGCCCAAGTGACCTACGAAGCGTTTAGAGCATCAATGGCTTCGGAAATGGTGGAAAAGGTTTTTGACGGCTCGCCAATGGCCTTGGTACAAACACTTTTTAAACAAGAATCTTTTTCGGAAGAAGAACGTGCCGAAATCGAATCACTTCTCAACCAGATCCGCACCCACACAAACCCTTAATTTAGAGCATCATGACCGAATACTTGGGAATAACATTACTCTATAAGCTATGGTTTCCGATGGTTGTCTGGACTATCCTTGCCAGTACAATAGTACTACTTTCGCGACGCACGATTACCCTACATCCTGCCATTAGATACCAAGTCCTTTGGTTTGTAATTGGTTTATTGCCCACTGGTTTGGTAGCCATTTCTATTTTTCCCTCACCCATATTATACCAGAACAACCTTGTCTTGATTCCTCCGGACAGGGAATTTGAAAAACGGATCATACATTCCGCCACGAGCATCCCCTTCAATCCCAACCAAGAAAACTATTTAGAGGTTGCACCAATACCAATTCATCAACAAAGCAAAACGGCTGATTGGTGGCATGTTTTGAATGGGGTTAGTATAGGTTTTGCTGGTCTTGCCTGCCTCTGGGCTTTCCTCCGAATAGGCCGCTTGATTCACGAGCATCTCGGATTGCTTCGTTTTAGACAAAGCCTTTCCGAAGTTTCTATCGCGTGGCAAAAGGCTGCCCTCCAGAGCATAAATTTGCCTTATGAAGTCCAAATCACCCATTCAGAGAACCTTCACTCGCCCATCACCTTTGGTTGGCCGAATCCCTACATTGTTCTGCCTACGCCTTTGTTAGAAGACCAAGACGGCGCCAGAATTGCCATCTTGCACGAACTAAGTCATATACGTCATCACGATTTTGCCCAACAATATTTTTTACGTTTTTTAGATGCCATATTTGCCATCAATCCCATGATGCGCTACCTCATCCTACAACTCGAAATCGAACGCGAGATTTTGCGAGACCAAGAAGTCGTCCATCAATCGGAGATTCCAGTTCATGTTTATGCAAAGACGCTCTATAAACTTGCAACTTCCTATCAAGGAAAAACCTTTTTTACAAATGCTTAGCCCAACAAACAGATGCAATACCCTTCTCTTGCCATTTATGCGGTTGGCTCGAAAACAAAACTAAAAGCCCGCCTTACAAACCTTGCTAAAGGAGGCATTCTAAAGCCTTCCACATCTTGGAAAGTCACCTTTTTACTCATAGTCCTTAGTATTACTGTTCTATTTTTCGGGGTCGGATATTTCGGAGATGCGCCCAATACGCCACCCACTTTACAAGAAGCAAAAGATTTTATCTCGCAAAAAAATCCAAATGCTGCTACATCCGATGACCCGTATGCTTCCACGATGGTTCTCACCAACCTGACCTGTTGGGCCGGTGAAAAAAGGGTTTGCACACACCAAACCACGTTCAACATTGAACATATTGGTGTGATCTACCTGCAAAATATGGGCTTGATAACCTTTTCTTTGAAACCCTTTTCGGATGCAAAACCGATTGGAAAAGTGGAAGGAAAGGAAATAACACTTAGCCTACCAACCCAGAAAATGCGTTTGATCTCCATGTTTGATGTACTTATAAAATCAGCGAGCAAGACTCACGTTCTTTATGCCAAGCAAGATTTACAGTACGATTATCGCAAATTAATAGGTACTGCACCCGATTACCAGAATGTTAGTACGTTACAGATGGCAACTTCCTTCGGGGGGAAACAATATAAAACCATATTTGGCATTACAAAAACGAGTACCTATGAAGCCCTTTATCCAAAACGTCCGAAACCACCCCTTGCAATACACTATACTTCCATCCAAGTAGGAGACAAGGTTTTTAACGCAAACCCAGACCAACCCCAAAGGCAAATGTGGCTATCAAAAGGGAACCAGACCCATAAAGTAAAGGACATCGTCACCTTAAATGGCTTAGCATCCCTTGGCCTCTTTCAATTTTCCCTCCTTCCTTTTAAAAACGCAACCAAAACGGCTTGGGTAAATGGAAATACCTTACAAGTAGAGACGGAAGTTGGTTTACTCAAAATTATCTCCTCGGAGAACATTCTCTTGACCGAAACAGGGAATTTGTGGTTCCTCTTTACCCCGTCCAACCCCAGTAAAAAACAGGAATTTCAACGCGAAATTGCACAGTGTCTCAAAGATTTAGAAAGCACTCCTGACTTTTCCGAGTTGGTTTGCAAAGAAGGAGGCTTCAAGAACCCCATCTATTTTTCTCGGAAAGCCTCTTAACGCACCGGCCATCGAACACCCGTAATGGCTTCGGTTTCTGTCCAGAGAGCCTCCCCTAAAGCCTCATCATAGCTCAATGGAATGGATTTTATGGCTTTCCGCTTGCTAAAATAGCGTCCGCTAATGCCTTCCACTTCGGGAGACGTTGCCAAATAGACCTGCGTGGAAGCGCCTTTCTCTACGGAAATAGCCGAAAGTTTTTTCGCAAAGCGCCAAACCCCGACAAAGAGCTTGCCAATGGTTCCGGAGGCATTGTTGTCTCCAAATTCGGAGGCTACAAATCCCGGATGCAAGCAATTGATGCTTACGCCGCTCTCTTGCAAACGTCGGTGGGCCGCATAGGTAAACATAATGTTCATCAGTTTGCTATTACAATATTGACCCCAGCCACTGTATCCCTGCTTCATTTGTAAGTCAGAGAGGTTTATTTTACCGGGCCGATGCGCATCCGAAGCCACATTGACCACCCTTGCCCCTTTTGTTTGATGTAAAAGGGGTAAAAGCTCGTGCGTCAACAAAAAATAGTTGATATGATTAAGTGCAAACGTCATCTCAAGGCCGTCCGGACTTTCTTCGTATTTCAAAAACATGGCTCCGGCATTGTTCAGCAAGACATCGAGACGGTCGTAGCGGGCTTTAAAATCGCTCGCCAATTGTCTCACGGCAGCCATGGAGGACAAATCTGCCACCAAATAGTCCAGTTTGTTGTGGCTTGTTTCGCGTTGTACCTCGGAAATGATCCGTTGGCACTTGCCCTCGTTCCGGCCCACAAGTACGACGTGAGCGCCTTTTTTAGCCAATTGTTTTACGGATTCTGCCCCAATTCCGGCAGTCGCTCCTGTGACCAAAATGATTTTGTTTTCCATGGTGTTCTAAAGGTTTGAGAAAGTTTAAACCAAAACGATGAAGCCCTTGGTTGGTTGCCCCATTGGTCGCATTAAACCTGCAACTCAACCGGAATCGCTTTTCTTCCCGTTTAATTCGTTTTGGCAAATTCACACGGCTTCACTTTTTCTTTAGCTTTGTTAAAATAACCTTTTTCCGATTCACCATTACACTGCATTTATGAGTCAAGCCCTTTCCAACACAGCATCCATTTTGGCGGACAAAGCCGAATATTATTTGGGATTTAACGCACCCAAGATCAACAAAGACCAACTTCACTTACCCGGAGCGGATTTTGTTGACCGCATTTTTGGTATTAGCGACCGGACGCCACAGGTTTTGCGTTCGCTTCAAGCCATGTACGGAACCGGACGTCTGGCGAACACGGGCTACCTTTCCATCCTGCCCGTTGACCAAGGCATAGAGCACTCTGCCGGAGCCTCTTTTGCCAAGAACCCCATTTATTTTGACCCCGAAAACATCATCAAATTGGCCATTGAAGGCGGATGTAATGCGGTTTGCTCTACCTATGGCGCACTTGGATCGGTAGCGCGGAAATATGCGCATAAAATCCCGATGATGCTTAAAATCAACCACAACGAATTGTTAACCTATCCCAACAAATTTGACCAAATTATGTTTGCACAGGTCAAAAATGCGTGGGATATGGGCTGTGTCTCTATTGGCGCAACGGTTTATTTTGGCTCTGACCAATCCACGCGGCAATTGATGGAGGTCTCCGAAGCATTTGCCTATGCACACGAACTTGGGATGTCCACCGTGTTGTGGTGTTATACCCGCAACAATGCCTTCAAGGTAAATGGCGTAAACTATGAAACGGGTGCAGACCTTACTGGCCAAGCCAACCACCTCGGCGCAACCATAGAAGCCGACATCGTGAAGCAAAAACAACCGGACTGCAACGGCGGCTTCAAAGCCTTAAATTCGGGCAACTCCAGCTATGGCAAATTGGACGAACGCATGTACACCGACTTGGCAAGTGACCACCCGATTGACCTGACGCGCTACCAAGTGGCGAATGGCTACATGGGTCGGATCGGCCTCATCAACTCCGGTGGTGGCTCCGGCGCTAACGACTTACAAGACGCGGTTATCACGGCAGTGGTGAACAAACGGGCTGGCGGTATGGGCCTCATTTCGGGGCGCAAAGCCTTCCAGCGTCCAATGAATGAAGGTGTCGCGATCTTGAATGCTATCCAAGATGTGTTCTTAGACGAGGCCGTAACGATTGCCTAAGCCACACGCTTATCGGTTTTTAAGCCTCTGTCTTTTAATAGATGGGGGCTTTTTTATTGGGAACCATTTGTGGTATCCCCAACAACGGAAGATATTAACGTACAATCCCTACTGCCCCGATATTTTTACAAAACAACATACACTCACCCATGTCAATCACTGGATTTTTCCCACTACCGGATTTTATAGTATCTTATACGCGATGATACCGCATCATTAAGCCTTCATTATTCCCCCTTAATTTACCGAACAAACCTAAATTCGTTGGTAAATTAAGTTTATGTATAAGCCTTCCACGCCCTAACACCAAACCCATAAGCATTTATCGCCATGTCTCGCGTCTCGTTTCACACCCTTGGTTGCAAACTAAATTATGCAGAAACCAGCACCATTGCCCGCGACTTTCGGGCGAATGGCTACGAAACGGTACCCTTCGAGACCGCTTCCGATGTGACGGTGATCAACACCTGCACCGTCACCGAGCAGGCAGAGGCAAAATGCCGTAATGCCATCCGGCGTGCCTTACGTGCGAACCCAGATACCTTTGTGATTGTAACAGGTTGTTATGCGCAATTACGTCCGGAAGAAATATCAAAAATTCCGGGTGTAGATATGGTTTTGGGCGCACAAGAAAAATTCCGCATTTTCTCGCTCATAGAGGCATTCGAGAAGCAAAACCAAACGCAGGTGGCCGTTTCGTGCATAGACGACGTAACCGCCTTTGGGCCTTCGTACTCATCGGGAGAGCGCACACGCGCATTTTTAAAAGTACAAGATGGATGTGATTATATTTGTTCGTTTTGTACCATCCCACAGGCCCGCGGAAAAAGCCGCTCCGCATCCATACAAGACACGCTAAAATCCGCTCGCGAAGTAGCGCAAAAAGGATACAAAGAAATCGTCTTAACGGGCATCAATATCGGTCTATATGGGCAAGAACATGGGACAGACCTCTTGGCACTTTTACAGGAATTAGACCAATTGGATGGCGTAGAGCGCTTTAGGATTTCTTCCATAGAACCCAATCTCCTTACCAACGAGATCATCCACTTTGTAGCCGCTTCCCATAAGTTCCAACCACATTTCCACATCCCACTCCAAAGCGGAGACAACGAGGTCTTAGGAAAAATGCGCCGCCGTTACCGCAGAGAGTTGTACGCAGACCGCGTCCAGACCATCCGCACCCTTATGCCACATGCTTGCATTGGGGTGGATGTAATCGTGGGGTTTCCGGCGGAAACCGAGACCCATTTCGAGGAAACATACCTCTTTTTGAATGAATTACCAGTGTCCTATTTCCATGTTTTCACCTACTCGGAAAGGCCACATACAACGGCAGTAGATCAAATTGCACGCATGGGAACACCCGTACCCCAAAAAGAAAGAGAACGACGGAGCAAGATGTTACGTATTTTATCCGCAAAAAAACGCTTGGCCTTCCACCAAGCACATACTCACACCACGCGCTCGGTACTTTGGGAAGACGAAAAGAAAGGGGAACTTATGTTTGGCTTTACGGACAATTATGTTAAAGTACAAGCCGCTTATGATGTTGATAAAGTTGGACATATAGAAAATGTATATTTAGGCGAATTGGCAGAGGACGGCACGGTTAAGGCAACAGAAGCGGTTTTTATCTCCTTACTTTGATGCCGATTTTAGATCACAAACCGCATCTTTTCCGCCTCCTATCAATTATTTTTCTTAAGCGTTATATTTTGGCGCGATTTTTAGTCGTTATTATACATAGAACACCGCCACCAAGCCGGAGCAAATGAGGGAGTACTCCGGAAAATCTTTAACATAACCAAACGCCCAACAAAGATCCATAAATACCGAGTTGGGTAAAACCACGCGCTGCATGGAAAACAACTCCCTTACCGACCTCTCGCAAGTCCACTACTTGGTCGTCGTTCATGGCATGGGCGAACCACGCGAAGGTGCAACTGTCTTACCTGTCATTAACCGAATGGCCGAAATTCGGGCGCAAGAACTCCATCCCAAGTTACAACTCAAACTGGGCGTTAAGGAAAATACGATCTCTTTAGGACGGATGTTACCCTCAGGGACACGCCAGAAGTGGGTTGAGTTTAAGGGCATCCCGACCAAAATCAACCGAGACACCGCTACCCTTTGCGAACCGGGTAACACCTCACAATCAGCGACCTTCTTGGGCGAACCGTCGGAGTGTGGAACCAATATCCGTTTTGTAGATATGTTTTGGGGTGATGTCACCACACAACTCTTTCCAAAAGCCGCAGAACCTGTAAAGCTCTGGACGCGGGCTTTGATCAATCGGGTTGAACAACGTTGGGCTGCACAAAAAAGCGAGCAAGTCACCAATTCGAGACTTTATCAAGCCAATGTCGAGATCCAACTTAAGGTACTTTTAGACAATCTTAGGAAAACCCTTATTCCCATTCAAGAGGTACTTTCACTCCGGTTCAGGTTTTTATCGGAATTGATTTTCGACAAGTTTATCGGGGATGTCCAGCTTTATGCAGAATATATGACGTGTCGAGAAGACGCCATTAAGCGCTTTCACCATAAAATGAATGAGGTACACCGCGCGCACGAAATGTCGGAAATGGAGCGCAAACTCTTAGGGCAAGAACCCCGAAAACCTGTCTATCATATTATTGCACATAGTTTGGGAACCGTCATGTCCTTAGACGCTTTGGTGGAAGCCGCTGCACTTGAGGTTTCTTGGTTCTCACATGTCAAAAACTACGTAACCTTGGGTTCGCCTTTAGACAAGTTCTTGATGCTATGGCCAGAAAATTACAAGCATTTAGATGACCTCAATCATCCCAAATGGAAAGGGGTTATATGGGCCAAACGTTCAGAAACCATACAGAAAATACGCCACTTTAACTATTGTGACGAACAAGACCCAGTAGGGCACAATTTGGATTTATTAGAAAAAAAACCCATCATTGGTCATTTATTCGAAACCATCGAAGACAAAGTCTTTGTCCGATATCCCATACCCGGAAAAGCTCATGTGGATTATTGGACAGATGCCGACCTTTTCCGACACATTTTGCACGTAACGGTGGACGAAAAGCCACTCCCCAGCACGAAACCACGCGAAAAACAGAATTTCAGGGAAACCATGCTCAACATGATGGCCTTTGACCAAAAGGCGGAGGCAAAAGAATTAAAAAAACATGAAGCCACTTCTGTTCAGTGGTATATTCCCAAAGTCTATAAAGAAGTCACCAAAATATCGTATGTGCTGTTGCCACTAATTTTCTGGACAGCATTTAGCGCTTTACTCCTGTTTTTTGGATTAGGAACCTCTTTCTCGAAAGAAGGCGCAGGGAAATTATTCGATGACTCCGAGTTGGTCGCACGTACCTTGCTTGCCTTCACCTTTTTGGGTGGATATGGCCTTACAGAAATGCTTTCAAGCCTCACTGGAAAGTCCTTGCCAGAGTGGCTAACGTCTCGTAAAAGACCTGCACTCTGGATAACCATAGGCTTAACCGCCTTAGCACCCATTATTTTTACCGGCATTATTACCATTGGGACTTGGGCAATGGTTTTGATGTCTATCGGATTGGGTATTTTATGGCTCTATTTTCGGATTATGGAATTGATGATCCAATGGCGACAAATGACGGTTATGCTCACGGATTCGACGAATAGCAACGCACCAGAGTTGGAGGATCGCAAATTAAAGCGTATAACCCTTCGCATCAGAATTGCGGCTTGGGGCATCATTACACCGCTACTGTTCTTGATTTTTGGATCAGAATGGCTTGATCGTGTGGTGGATTTAAAAATATTCATGACCACACCCTTGCCCTTTTTCACAAATCTGTACCACCAATTATCCCTTGCACTCGCCGACCAATTGTTCCCGATTGCCATGTTAATCGGCCCAAATCCAGATTATGCACGTTATTATAATGTAACCATCACCACGTTTGTGCTATTGGCTTTTTCAGGTACTTTGGTATTTGGTTATCGTGCTTTGAAGTATTTCATTGAGCGGTCAAAAACGGTTAAAATGAAACGTGCCATCAAGGAGCGACTCGCCGTTTTCCATCCAGAAATGCAACCCGACGCACCTTCGGAGGCTACGCATGGCACAGCAAATGCCCAAGCCCAACAATACCCCGCCGCACCAATAAATCAATAACGGTTAATAAAAGCTCCAGCCATTTAAAGCGCAAAACATATCCGTTGGTCTTCACTGACGGATATGTTTGTCTGTTTAAAAGTTAAACCTTTTCCTCTTCTGGTGAGGAACGAATACCGAACCAATTTTCCAACTCTGCTGCTGACATAAAGAATAGAGCAACATCAAAAAATTGATCCCTCTCCGATGGCGATAAGGACGCTATCAGCGGACGATAAGTAGCAGCCACCACTTCCCCAAAACGACGAGAAACCAAGCGAAGATTCGTTGTTCGCTTGGCAAGGAGTTTTTCTTTCTCAAGACCTTCAACCCGGCCCCTCTCCAGACCCTTCTCAATCCATTCATTCGTGATTATTGAACCCCAACAACTTCCTTAGAAATATTTGTAATGATATTTATCCCAATGTCGAAGAACGTTTATTTTTTGAAACTTAATTAGCCCCTTTAGGTTGCGCTCACCCCCGCCCTGACGTGTTGTATTAATAGTCTATTTGGCCTTGTTTTTCCTTGCTTTACGCCTCCATTCAGATGAGCGGCGTTGCCACCTGCGTTCCGGATTGACATTAACCCCATGCTTCAGCGTGGGGTTGTCCGTAGCCAGCTACGGCTTTAGCCCTGACGAAGCACAGCCCGGCCCGTAGGGGTGGCATCTTCATATCATCACAATCTTGTCATTCGAAATGAAATGCATTCGCACAAGCTCCACTTGCCTACATTAGGATAATCAACGCAAGCACACATCCAGCCTCCCATCAGGGCTTATGTACGTAGTTTGGCCGTAGAGAAACAGTTAAGGTCTAATGATTCTTTGTTGTGCCAACACCAAAAAGCCTGACATGGGAAGCGGTTCTCATAAAGGGCACGATTGATGACGACCGCATCTATCCGGCGGTCTAAAGAGCGTGCTACTTGCAGTTTAGAAAAGTCCGAGACCCCGCCAGAGATCACCAACTTCATCCGTCGGATCCCTTCTGCAAGTGCTTTAAAGACCGAGGGTTCAAAAACGGCCCGTTGATCGGCATTTCGGACGGTGCAGACGGCGCGATAACAGCGGGCTTGCTCTAAGGCTTTCAGATAGGCCACCGCCTCGAATGGTTCCGATCCACACACCACCTGGTTTCCGGTGATGTTCACATGCACCCCAATCCGATGCGAAGGAAAATACCGGAAAAGGTTTTGCATTTGTTCTGGCGAACGTGCGCTTACAATCACCTTATGCACCTGAAGGGAGAGCAACGCCTCCACCTCGTCGGCAGTACGTACCCCACCAGAGGCCATCACGGGAATGTCCAGTTCACGACAAATGGTCTCAATAAATGCGAAGTTGTTCTTGTCGGTATAAGCGGCGTCGTGGTCAAAAACCAAGAGGGTTCGGGCATTTTGTAGTCGCCATAGCTTGGCCATTTTGACCGGATCCTCAAAAAAGGTACGATTTGCACCCGCTTGGTATGCGGTGCGGAACAGACAAGAGCCGTTTTGGAGGACTATGGTGGGGATAATAAGCAAGTTTAACGCCTTATTTTTTCTTACTTAGGGCATGGGCGCGTTCGGTGGCGGCCCCTACTGCATTGATAAACATCGTTCGTAGGCCATTGCGCTCCAAATCTGCAATGGCGGCAATAGTGGTTCCGCCCGGTGTGGTCACTTCATCGCGTAGAATGGCTGGATGTTTCTCCGTTTCGATCATCATTTTGGCCGCGCCATAGACCGTCTGTACTGCCAGCTTTGCGGCAACTGGCCGTGGGATTCCTTGATTGACGCCTCCATCTGTAAGCGCCTCGATGACCATATAGATATAGGCTGGCCCACTTCCCGAAAGCCCTGTTACGGCATCCATCAGGTATTCGGGCACTTTTTCCACCAAACCAACCGCTTTAAAAATTTCACTGGCCACGTTCCAATGTGTTTCGCGGGCATGAGTTCCGGCGGCAATGGCCGTCGCGGCAGCATCCACCAAAGCGGGCGTATTGGGCATGGCCCGCACCACAGGCAATGCAACGCCGAGCATTTCACAAATGGACGCGGTGGTAATTCCGGCCAAAATGGAAATGATTTGGGTTTGGGGTGTAACCACCGATCGGATGTCGTCCAAAACCTCCGAAATACTTTGTGGTTTAACGGAAAGCACCACAATATCGGCCATGTTTGCGGCCTCTGCATTTGAAGTGGTGGTATGAATACCCGAAAAATTACGCTCCAATTCTTCCAAAGCATATGGATTTCTTCGGGTAGCCCAAATTTGATTTGGACGTACATCTTCGCCTCGAATCAGGCCGCCGATGAGGGCGCGGGCAATATTACCCGCTCCGAGAAAGGCGATGGTTTGGTTGGTCAGCAATGCAAAAACGATTTAGTTGAAGAAGAACCGATGTCCCAATCCGAATTATGATGAATAAAACGAATTTGGGTTGGTAAAATTACTACTTTTCAAAAAACGAACCTGCAATCTGTTTCAAACAGCACGATAATTAAAAACGAATTATTGGCACAAACACCCAAATTTATGTCCTCTTTCCTGTTTTTCAATGGAACCATCCTTACGATGGATCCGCGCGTACCCGAAGTGGAAGCGGTTTGGGTTGAAAACGACCGTATCCGTGAGGTTGGTTCATTTGCGGCACTTCGCGCCCTTTCACCGGAGGCAACCCTCTTAGACTTGGCCGGAAAATGCCTCTTACCCGGTTTTGTGGAGGCGCACATCCACGTTTGGAAAGTTGGGAACCTGCAAACCCATACCCTCGACTTGCGCGGCACAACCAATATCCCCGAACTTCAGGAGCGTTTGCGGGTCTTTGCAGCAGAACGTCCAGAGGCAACATGGATTCAGGCACGGGGCTTTAACGAAGCCGCCATGCAAGAAGGACGAATGCCCACCCGCGAAGATTTGGATGCCGCCATTCCGGATCGTCCCGTGTTGGTGCAGCGGACTTGCGCACACATTTTGGTATTGAACACACTGGCTCTTGAAGCGGCCAATATCACCGAAAAAACACCCATACCGCCCGGCGGGGAAATCCGACTGGGCACGGATGGCAAACCCAATGGCGTCTTAACCGAGACTGCGCAAGGCTTGGGATTTCGGGCTGCACCTGCGTTTAAGGCGGCGGATTATGCCACAATGATCGAGGCTGCTACGCAGACCTTGCTTGCACATGGCTTTACGACGGCGACCGATCCGGGCGTGATGCCAGACCTTTTGGCCGTTTATCAAGAGATGGATGCGGAAAAACGCTTAAGAATGCGCTTTAACGTGATGCCCATTCGCTTGCCCGATGGTGGGACTACCGCACTGCCGCTCCCCGAACGCTCGACCTCGGACTTTTTAGAGGTCAATACCGTCAAGTTTTTTGCCGATGGTGGCCTCAGCGGAAAAACCTCGGCGGTGAGCCGTCCATATCGAGGCACAACAACGGAATATGGCGTTTTGCGTTTGCCGCCAGACTTTTTTTACGAATTGGCACATGAGCCGCATGAAAAGGGTTGGAAAATTGCGACCCATGCCATTGGTGATGTGGCCATCGAGGGCATTTTGTCCACCTATGAGCGTCTTTATCGTGAGACGCCATCTTTAGCCCGACACCGGATTGAGCACTTGGGGCTACCTCGTCCAGATCATCTAAAGCGTGTTGCTGCTGCGGGCATTGCCGTTGCCCCCCAACCCATGTTTTTGCGGGAATTGGGCGGGAACTTCCGGCAATATCTGGACGATGCGTTCTTGGCGCAGTGTTATCCCATACGTTCTATGCTGGATGCGGGCATTGCCGTCGCCTTTTCGTCGGATGCGCCCGTCGTAAAAAATATTCATCCATTAGAAAACCTACATGCGGCCTATTTCCGGCGGGATCGGACGGGAGCGGTTATTGCCCCTGGAGAGTCGGTCTCGGTGGCAGAAGGCTTGTATGCCTGCACGATGGGCGGGGCGATTGCAAACAGCATGGAAGACAAAATAGGCTCGATCACCTCCGGCAAGTTCGCCGACTTGGTGATTTTAGAAACCTCACCGCTTGCTGTTGATCCGGAAGACCTACCGAAAATCCGCATTATGGCTACATGGGTGGGAGGACAAGAAGTCTATACACGGTAAGTATGAAATTAACATGGATGGTAAGTCTTTTTTTTGGACAAATATTTGTGTTTAAAGGAATTAACCTGATGAGACAATCACAAAATGATTCATAAACCAATATGTCGCTTCTTTGAATGGTAAGAATAGCCATTGCAAATATCTTGAAAAATTGCTATTCTTCTTTTCAACAAACATCCGCCGGCGGCTGAGCAGCCCTTTTACATCAATCCCACATTTCCTCATGGGCAATATACACTTAGACGAATTAGATTTCGCCATTCTGCGATCCCTCCAAAAAGATGGGCGTATGTCCTTCACGGACTTGGCAAAGGAATTGAATGCCTCCGTCGGGACTATCCGGAACCGCTACCACCGTTTGGCCGAGGAAAAAACGCTCACCGTATTTGGCCGTGTCAATCCAGAACATATCGGCCTAAACGTGTATGCTCATGTGCAAATTGCCGTCCGTCCTGCCTCCAGAATAGACGAGGTGGCGGCCTCCATCGCTGCGATTACCGAGGTCTCTTTTCTCGCGATGATCTCTGGCGATTATGAGTTGGAGGTAAATCTCATGTGTCGTAACAACCAGCATCTCATCGAAATTATGAATACCATGCACAAGATTGACGGGATTTTCAGTACAAAAACCACCATGTATTTGCGGGTTTATAAAATCGCACAACCCGATTTACATTTGGTGCGTCCGGTTGAAACGGAATTGGCTTCGGAAAACTAATCCGTTTTTGCCTTTTTTCAACAAGTCCTTATTTTCATGAAACTCGAACACATTGGGATTGCCGTTCAAGACGTGAAAACCGTCGAGTCACTCTATAACACACTTTTAGGTATCGTTCGCTATAAATCCGAGACCGTAGAACGTGAAGGGGTGCGAACACACTTTTTGGCTGCCGGAAACGTGAAATTGGAACTTTTAGAGGCCCTACACGACGCTTCGCCCGTAGCAAAATACCTTGCGACAAAAGGACAAGGCTTGCACCACTTGGCCTTTGAAGTGCCTGATGCCGAGGACGCCATGCGCCGTTTGGTGGAGGCGGGATTTAAGCCCCTTGCCGATGCGCCCAAAGCCGGAGCAGATGGGAAACGCATTTTTTTCCTGCACCCCAAGCAAACCCATGGCGTTTTGGTGGAATTGTGCCAATCCACACCCGTAACGTTTGACTATACCGAATACGAAACCAGCGCCGGAGGTGTGCGAATTTGCGAACGCGGCGCCCCCTCGAACCCTGTGCTGTTGCTCTTGCCAAGCTCCGAAGTCCCTGCAACCGATTGGGCGAATCTTGTATTGACCTTGGAGCAACAATTTCGCGTTTTGGTTTTTGATCCGCAAGACCTGACCGCCGCAAAAGTGGAAAACACCCTCCGCCAATTACAGCTTTCCGAAGTTTATGTGGCCGCAACGTCTGCGCAATGTGTCTTGGCGTTAGAAATCGCACGAAACCAGCCGCAAGTCATCCAGAAAGTGGTTTTATACAACTTGCCGTTGTCAAAAATTGGCAACTCTCTTCTAAGCCAAGTCAAAACCCCTTTGCTCCTTGCCTGCGACGATACTCACCCGGAAGCGCCCCACTTGTTCTCCGTAAAAAACCTTGTTTCATCGGCTGAAATCGCCATTTTACCGACTCCAGCAGTAGATCCATCGAAACCTCTTCCGCCTCGTTCAACCCTATCGGTATTATTCGATACAGGCTTTATTAAGTGGTGGTACAACGCATAAAGCCTGTGAATGTAGCTTATGAGCTGTATTCATTTTGGGGATGCCTTTCCGTCGAGCTGGGCATCCCTTTTTATATTTAGTGCCAAAAAACGCTTCTAATTCGCATCACTCCAAGCGTATCTTCCGGCATGTTCTCACCTTAAAGCCAAGACCATGCCCAAATACATCCTCGCCTTAGACCAAGGCACCACCAGCAGCCGTGCCATCTTGTTCGATCATAAGGGTCACATCCAAGGCATAGCCCAACGCGAGTTCAGACAACACTTCCCACAAGCGGGATGGGTAGAACACGATCCGATGGACATTTGGGAATCGCAGAAGCGGGTAATGGAAGCCGTTACGTCTGGTATATCTCCTGCCGATATTGCCGCCATCGGCATTACCAACCAACGTGAAACCACCTTGCTTTGGGATCGAAAAACCGGAAACCCCGTTGGCCCCGCCATCGTTTGGCAAGACCGGAGAACTGCTCCTATATGCGACGAATTGCGGGATTATGGCTTGTTACCACTTTTTAGACAAAAAACGGGTTTATTGCTCGACCCCTATTTTTCGGGAACCAAACTCCGTTGGATGTTAGACGCTTCGCCCGACGTGCGTAGGCGGGCCGAAGCGGGCGAATTGGCGTTCGGAACGGTGGATACATGGCTATTATGGAACCTGACCGACGGGAAAGTCCATGCCACCGATGCCTCCAATGCCAGTCGAACTTTGCTCTATAACCTACACACCGGACAGTGGGACGACGAACTTTTGGAACTGCTCAAAATCCCACGAAGCCTCTTACCGGAAATCCGCTCCAATGGCGAAGTTTTTGGACATACAGGACTTCTGGGGGGCTTTACACCCATTGCCGGCGTTGCGGGCGACCAACAAGCCGCCCTCTTCGGACAAGCCTGCCACCGAAAAGGGATGGCCAAAAATACCTATGGAACCGGATGTTTCATGCTCTTGAACATCGGAGAAATGCCTGTTTTATCGGAAAATAACCTGATTACGACCGTAGCATGGGAATACAAAGGCCATAAAACTTTTGCCCTCGAAGGCAGTGTCTTTATTGCTGGTGCAGTGGTTCAATGGTTGCGAGATGGCTTGGGCATTATCCAAACCTCCGGCGAGGTGGAGCAGTTGGCTGCGGAAGTCGCTGATACAGATGGCGTTTATTTTGTACCCGCTTTTGCTGGATTGGGTGCACCCTATTGGGATCCGTATGCACGCGGAACCATTACAGGGCTGACGCGCGGAACCAAAGCCGCACATCTGGCACGCGCAGCCCTCGAAAGTATGGCACACCAAACGTGTGATGTCTTGGAGGCGATGCAGGCAGATGCCGGATTTGCCCTCGAAGAATTACGGGTGGATGGCGGTGCGACTTCCAATAACCTTCTTCTACAAATTCAGGCCAATTTACTTGGAAAATCGGTTCTTCGACCCGTTATCACCGAGACCACGGCACTCGGTGCGGCCTTCTTGGCAGGGCTTACGGTAGGATTCTGGCAAAGTACAGACGAAATTGCCGAACTATGGACCACCGATACACGATTTAATCCAAAGGTTTCCGCTCAACAGGTTGCCCAAAATCGTGCTGGTTGGGCAAAAGCCATCGGACGTGCGCAACATTGGGCTTAATCTTCCACAGACTCACTTGGGTTATGGGTTCATCAACTTGCGCCATGATGAACGATAAAATCTTGTAAGGACAGCTTTCCGATGTTCTTCAAGACTTACTTAGCCCCATCGAGGTAGCCTACTCCTATAAATTGGATTGCTGGCAGCGCGTAACCGAAGCCAATGTATTTAAAATCTATCTACTAATTAAAGAAGCTAATTCATTTAATAACAACAATTTAAAACCATAATTCACGTTAATACTCAGCTCCACACTTGTTACCTAACCCCTGTTATCATGAAGCGCCTCATTTCTTTACTCTGGTTTTGTGTTGCCGTGCCAGTACTCGCACAATCCACCCTTAAACAAGGGCAAATAATCCAAGAGTCCCTGACCCTTTCTGGTGGCGAATACCGCTTTTCTGGTGCTGACCGTTTAGACATCCCTGTTTTGACCATCACGGGCAACGACCTCACGATAGATTTTGGCGGGGCTGTTATTCGGGGAAATACACAGGTAAACCATCCCGAAACTTTCAAAGGCTTGGGCATTTTGATCAAAAACGGTAAAAATATTCACCTCCGCAACCTTACCATTCGGGGCTATAAAGTGGCAATAATGGCCGAAAATATGGAGAATTTAACCATAGAAGATCTAAACGCAAGCTACAACTACCGCCCCAAACTCAAGAGCCTAAGAACCCGCGAAAACATAGACGATTGGTTGTCTTTCCATCAAAATGAAAAGGATGAATGGCTGAACTATGGCATGGCGATCTACCTGAAAGATTGCCAAAATCCCACAATCCGGCGAGTAGTGGCAACCAATGGCTTTAATGCCTTGATGCTGATGCGCGTAAACGGTGGACTGATTTACAACAACAATTTTTCGTTCAACTCCGGTTTGGGGATTGGCATGTATCGGAGTAGTCAAAACCGCATCCTGCACAACCGATTGGATTGGAATGTGCGGGGATATAGTCATGGATTTTATCAGCGAGGACAAGACTCTGCGGGTATTCTGATTTACGAGCAATCCAACCAAAACCAATTTGCCTTCAACTCGGCCACCCATTCTGGCGATGGCTTTTTTCTCTGGGCCGGACAAACCACCATGGATACCGGACAAGGAGGCTGTAACGACAATTTGCTCTATCAAAACGATTTTTCCCATGCACCTACCAATGGCATCGAAGTAACCTTTAGCCGTAGCATCATTCTACAAAACCGCATACACGAATGTGACCATGGTATTTGGGGAGGTTATAGTTTCGAAAGTTTGGTACAGGGCAACGATTTTGCCGAAAACCGCATTGCAATTGCGATAGAACATGGGCAATACAACCAAGTCCTAAACAATGCTTTCCGCAAAGACCAAACGGCGATCCGGCTTTGGCAACGGGAAAAAGAACCCGAAGACTGGATCTATGCCCAAAAACGCGATACCCGTAGCCGATTTTACCACATTACCGGAAACCGTTTTGTCGGACATAAAACCGTCTTAGACGTGGATCGTTCGGAAAATGTCCGGTTTTATGGCAATGAGGTAGGAGCCTCCGAACGTTTTGTCTCCGTAAAAAATGCCACTTCAGCGCAAATCCCCGTGTATGGCAATCGGTTGAGTCAAGTTGCAAATTGGGGCAGTGGATTGGAAATCTGGGCCGACGAAAACAAATCACTACAAACTACTTTGACGCCCGAAATGGGACTTAAAGGCTTAGACTTACCTAAACCTTTACCCGATGGAATAGATGCCATGCTCCCTAAAAACCACCCAAGAGGTCGCAAGTTCATCCTCATGACGGAATACGGCCCGTATAATTTCACCTACCCACACGTCCGCATAGACTCGCTCGCGGGCGATACGTATCGGTTTACCATTCTCGGACAAGCGGGAAAATGGCGGGTTCAGGCCGTAAAGGGGCTTAAAAACCTCTCTACATCTTCCGGTGGTTTTCCGGCGACCATCACCGCTACACGCGGAGCCGGAAATGAGGTCGCACTCGTCTTGGCTTATATCGGGCCTGCCTTCGAGACCGCTTTTGGCGAGACCATTCCAGACAACAAACCACATTTGTTTGAAATACGTTGGATTGAACCGGCCTGGCGTTGGGACGTTCATTTCTTTGCATACGAAGAGGCTTCGCACCCGCTCAAAAATCCTACTGCCTTCCAACAAGTCCTTGCCGGAAAGCCTATCCGAAGTATCCAAACCCGCGATTTGGGATACAATTGGTGGCGCTCACCAGAGAATGATGCCACTATCCCACCCGACAGATTTGCAACCCGCGCCGAGACCACCTTCGAAGCCGCTGGCAAATTTAACCTGCAAGTCACTTCCGATGACGGTGTTCGCGTTTGGTTAGACGACAAGTTAATTCTGGAGCGTTGGGATATCCACGTACCCACAACCGATCTCATCCCGCTGATGCTGAAAGGCAAACACAAAATCCGTGTGGAACATTTCGAGGGTGGCGGCTTTGCTTGCCTTGATGTACAGCTATTGGAACGACCATAGGGCTGCGGGCTAATGGTTCCAGACCGTCGTTAGCACCCATTTTGGCAGGGCATGATACCTTGTTCGCGCTATAAATAAGACCTACGTTATGAAATTTCGTGGTTGCGTAAATGCTGGTTTTAAAAAGATTTGTCCTACTTTTGAACGCACGGAAAAGCCCCGTAGGAGTGACATCATCATAGAAAACCGTTTCCATCACACGGCATTCATCCTTTACCATCGTTCAGGGCTAATTGACATCAAAACAGCAGCTACCGGATTGTCTTGCATCAAAAAGGTCTGCCAATTTATACGGTTGAGTTGAATGGTACGAAATCGAAAAGACATCACATCCAGATCCGAGAATGAAGACCCTAATTGGTCTTCCACAGGCTTTTTGGGCGTATCCCAAGTCAACAAGGCCATTGGATCAATGGGGAGCCGATGTCTTTCAAAAATCCGCATCGTATAAAGGAACATACGCTCCAACGACCATTTCCGGCTGTCTGCCTGCGGTTCTAAAAACACCTCCTTCGACTTCATTTTGCACTTAATCAACAAGTCAATCTCTTTAAGCTCGCCGATGTCAAGCAGTTGAATAAGTTCTTTGTCTAAAAACTCGAAGGAATTCGAGACAAGGTCTTGTGCCAATTTAGGGGCAAACAAGGCTATACATTCAAAGGTAAACGTTCTAATCAGTCCCTTGAAAAGTCCGTCGGGATCGGTATGAGCAGCCTCGATCGAAAGTGGGCATGATAACCAATCTCAATTTGCATTTGCAACAAGCTGAAAAGCGGGCACATTCACCCAAAAACGTTCACCGCTCTCCCGTTCCATGAGATACGCCCCCTCCATACTACCTTTCAACGTCTCCAGAATGCAAAAGCTGTTGTATTCATAGTTTCCACCGGGTTCAATTATAGGTTGTTGCCCCACAACACCCTCACCTTCTACAAGGTCTAACCGATTGTTCCCGTGGTCAATACGCCACTTTCGATGAAGCAATTGCACAGCAACCGGACTGTTATTAATGATCTCGATAAAATAGGCAAAGACAAGTCGTTTATTAAAAAAATCCGAACGTCCGTCTAAATAAAGTGGGCGCACCGTGACGGTAATGGCTTGAGTGGTTTCGGCGTATTTGATCATAACCTCATATGTTTTAGGGAATACAAAAATTTTTTGGGGCACAATGACCATCCTATATCCTTTACGCCGCCCATTGTGTTTAAGAAAGCACCTTCCTTCTTGGAAGAATCCCCAAAGATTTTATTAGAATATATATATAGACCTTGAAAAAAAACATCCGTTCCGTACTTTTAATGTTTCAAAATATTTTACGAGGGCTATTTCCAAGAAAAACACCCTCTACATTCTGTCTTAAGTCTCGTTGTATGGAATTAGCAACACAGAAACCCGTAACGTCCCTTGATGAAGTCACCATCCTTTTCGCCGGAGACTCTGGAGATGGGATGCAACTTACGGGTACCCAATTTACCTTAGCGACAGCTCTTGCGCTGAATGATTTAGCCACCTTGCCGGATTTCCCTGCCGAAATCCGTGCGCCACAAGGGACAACTTATGGAGTTTCGGCCTTCCAAATCCATTTTGGCTCCAAAGACATCCACACGCCCGGTGACGACGTCAACCTCTTGGTGGCGATGAATCCGGCAGCGCTAAAAGTAAATCTTCATCGCGTCCGTAAGGGATGTACGTTGCTGGTCAATAGCAATGCTTTTGGAAAACGGGACTTAGATTTGGCGAAATACGCCTCAAATCCACTTGAAGATGGCTCCTTAGATGGGTTCCAAGTGATACAAGTACCGATTACCACGCTTACGCACGAAGCCCTAAAACCCTTCGGACTTGATAAAAAGACGATGGATCGCTCCAAAAACATGTTTGCTCTTGGGCTGTGTTTGTGGATGTATTCGCGACCTATTGAACCGATCATTAAACTTATCCAACAAAAGTTTGCAAAAAAGCCCCAAATTGTAGAGGTAAATACTACCGTTTTACAAAAAGGCTGGAACTATGGCGAGACAACCGAAGCCTTTGCGGTACGCTATTTGGTTAAGCCGTCTTCCGAGTTACCTAAAGGGAAATACCGCTCTATTCATGGGAACGAAGCGATTGTACTCGGTTTGGCTGCGGTTGCCGATAAAGGTGGAATGGAAGTTCTTTACGCCTCGTACCCGATTACGCCCGCTTCCGACATTCTACATCAAGTTTCTGGACTCAAGCATTTTGGCATTAAAACCATTCAAGCAGAGGACGAGATTGCGGCTGCGGGTGCTGCTATTGGCGCCAGTTTTGGTGGCGTTTTAGGAGTGACGGGCACATCTGGCCCGGGTCTTGCCCTCAAAATGGAAGCCATTGGGCTTGCTGTAATGACGGAGTTGCCTTTGGTGGTGATAGACGTCCAACGTGGTGGCCCCTCGACCGGTCTGCCTACCAAAACAGAACAAGCAGACCTCCTACAGGCCATGTATGGCCGAAATGGGGAAGCACCTGTTTGTGTTTTGGCAGCTTCTACGCCGGGAGACTGTTTTTACATGACTTATGAAGCGTGCCGTATTGCAACCAAATACATGACGCCCGTTATTTTACTGACCGATGGTTATCTTGCAAATGGTGCAGAGCCTTGGTTGATTCCCGATGTGGACAGCCTAAAAGCCTTTGAGCCGCCCTTCATTACCGAGCCTAACGCAACCGTAAATGATAGCCCCGCTTTCCATCCTTATGTCCGTAATCCCGAAACCCTCGCCCGTCCATGGGCAAAGCCGGGGATTTCGGGATTAGAACACCGGATTGGCGGTATCGAAAAAGCGGATGGCATTGGAAACGTGAGCTACGACCCTGCAAACCATCACTTTATGGTAAAACGCCGTGCAGAAAAAATACAACGCATCCAAGCCGAAATCCCACCTACGCCCATTTTGGGAGAACAAACGGGCGAACTCTTGGTTGTGGGCTGGGGCGGAACCCGAGGCGCCATCGAAGCAGCAGTGAGGCAACTCCGAGATAAGGGGGCCAAAGTCTCGGCTATACACATACAACATATGAACCCTTTACCGCCCGATTTAGCGGATATCTTCAAAGGTTTTCGCCAGTATTTGGTTCCAGAATTAAACAATGGTCAATTGGTTCGGATTTTACGCGATCAATTCCTGCTTAATTTTGTACCCTTCGACAAGATTCAAGGGCTTCCCTTTAAATCTTCTGAGATTGAGGCTAAAATTTCAGACATGCTATCCTTATGAGTCCAACTCTTCGCACAAACGCACACCGATTGGGCGTAGCCTCTTTGATTTTAGGCGTGTTTGCCACCATCATGTGGCCACAACACTATGGGATTGGCTTGATCGTTTGGGGCTTGGGGGGCATTGTACTACTCCTTGGAGACAAGGCATGGAGTAGCAAAATGATCATGATTGGGGTATCCATTGCGGTTTACTTTGCGTATCAGGTCATTTTTTTCGTAAACAACAAAACCGAGCCAGAAACCTTCCTATTACCCCAAGACTACAGAGGCGAGGTGCGTGTCCTTTACAGCCAACGACGAGGTGTAGCAGAAGAAAAAGAAGACAAACGTATTATTCATCGTATAGACTCGACAGGTGTTTTGTTCTCCCAATTTAAGTTTGTCCCCGGTTTTGTGGATTGGCAGTTCTTTTACGAAGACAAACAAGGCAACCGAGTACCTATATACTACAAAATAGATAAAGAAGAACAACTACCTCAAGGTGCGGTGGGCATTCATGACCTCGATACCGAGATGTTTGACGGAGAACCTTCTATGCACTTTTTTGTAGGAACAGAAGCCGAGTTAAAAAACCGCCCAACCAAGATGCGTGCCCGCTTAGATTCGTTGGTGCGCATTAGACTAAATAAGAAACAACCAGACATAACGTCTTTATAAACAAGCGCATATGCAAGAAAATGGTAAAACACCCACGTTGACAGAAAAACCTGTAGTGGGTCGCGTTATTGGCGGAAATGGCGCAGAAGACAGCGCGAAACTCACCGCAGGCAGCTTCAAATCCGATCAAGACATCCGCTGGTGTCCGGGTTGTGGCGATTATTCCATTTTGGCACAAACCCAACGGATTTTGCCGGACTTAGGGGTTCCACGAGAAAAGATGGTCTTTTTGTCTGGGATTGGCTGCTCAAGTCGTTTTCCATACTACATGAATACGTATGGCTTCCACTCCATTCATGGTCGAGCACCCGCCTTTGCAACCGGTCTTAAAACAGCAAGGCCAGAGTTGGATGTCTGGGTTATCACCGGAGACGGAGATGCTCTTTCGATTGGTGGTAACCACCTGATTCACCTCCTACGGCGCAACCTTGATCTCCAAATTTTGTTGTTCAACAACCAAATCTATGGCCTAACGAAAGGGCAATACAGCCCAACCTCCGAGCAAGGAAAAATCACCAAATCCACCCCTTTTGGCTCGTTGGATCACCCTTTTAACCCTACAGCGATTGCACTTGGTGCAGATGGTACGTTCGTGGCACGCTCGCTGGATCGCGACCCGAAACACCTCCAAGCCATGCTGAAACGCGCACATGCACATGCAGGAACCTCGTTTGTAGAGGTTTATCAGAATTGCAACATTTTTAATGATGGCGCCTTTTTCGAGTTTACGGAATCTGTCACCAAACCTCATCGCACGCTTTTTGTTGAACATGGGAAACCATTGCTTTTTGAAAATGGCCAAAAAGGCATCCGCTTAGACGGTTTTAGGCCAACCGTGGTATCACTTGAAGACGGTGGTTTCTCGGCTGATGATTGCTTGGTTTATGATGAAACAAGCCGTGAACTTGCCAGCATCATCACCCGCATGTTTGATGCCACTTTACCACGACCATTTGGTGTTTTCTATGTTGAAAACCGCCCTACCTACAATTTACAGGTAGAAGAACAGATGGAAACCGTGCTTAAGCAGCGCGGCAAAGGAGATCTGGTAAGTTTGTTAAACAGCGGTGACACTTGGGAAATTGGCTAAGTTTTTATTCTGTATGAATGGGAGGCGGTCGTCTTGAGGCCGCCTTTTTTAATCATTTGTAGAACAAAGCGCTTCTTTACCATCGCGTTTAATGTTCGTAACATCTTGTTCATACACAGCATACCTTCGGCATCCTATTTTCTCCTCTATCTTTTATGAATGCCAAACCAAGACCGATGACGTCCACCTCCGTTCCTTTGCAACATGCGATCTCAAATGATGGTACGCTGGGCTATCAAATCGCAAATATTGTATCCTACACCCTCAACCCCTTAACCCTTTCGCCCATTGGTGCGGTCTTATGGTCTTTGCATTTCGGCGAACGAGGCCCACAGGTTTGGGCTATTTCGGGCATTACAACACTTTTTTTCTGTATTGTCCCACTGCTCTATTTGATTTGGATGGTAAAGACAGGCCGTACCTCGTCCGTAGAGGTTCGGGAAAGAGAAGCCCGTAACGGCCCCATGATTTTGGGTATGGGAAGCGCCATCGTCGGCGGATGGGTCTTAATCCAGTTTACCACCATACATCCGGCCATTGCATTTGCCTTAGTTGCCATGCAAATCATCAACACCTTGTTGATGTTGGTCATCACACAGTGGTGGAAGATTTCGCTACACCTAACGGGTATGTCCGGTTTTGTGGCAGCGTTGTTTTATGTAACCCAGCAAGTCTGGGAGCTTCCTACGACCGATATTATCGCAACAGCATGGGTTCTGCCATTTTTCCTAACCATTCCACTCTTGATGTGGGCGCGCGTTCGTGTAGGCGCACATACGCCTTTACAAGTTGTTGCAGGAGCAGGGTTGACGTTCCCCATCACTTATGCCACCCTTCATCTGATCTTTGGTTGGTTGTTTAATCTTACTTACTAAAACATAGCCCCTTGAACCTTTCGGAACCTAATCCGGCGTGTATCCGCCTTGCGACCATAGACGTAGGAACGAACACCGTTTTGCTGCTCGTATCCGATGTGTGGCCCTTTGCCAGAACAACGGTGGTTTATGAGGAACAACGTTTTGCACGCTTGGGAGAAGGTGTGGATGAGGCACGGAACCTTCTTCCGCAAGCGATGAAGCGTGTTCGTGATGCTCTTCTGGCCTATCGCACGATTTGTGACGCTCTAAACGTGCATTCCATTCGCGTTGGCGGAACCTCGGCCTGCCGCGACGCCAAAAACCTTGATGCCTTCCAGACCTATCTTTTAAGAGAAACGGGCTTACATCTGGAAGTCTTGCGTGGCGATGAGGAAGCCCACTGGGGGTTTAAAGGAGCCACCGCCTTTACAGAGAATATCCGTGAAGACGCCTTGGTGATGGATATTGGTGGAGGCTCCACCGAAATCATTCTTGGCAATGCCCGATCCGGTGAATTGCACTATCGCCACAGTTTTGACGTGGGTTCTGTACGTATGCGCGAGCGATGTTTCCACCAAATTCCGCCCCCGCCAGACCAAAGACAAGTTGCCGACGAATGGTTGACGACCTTGTGGAAAGAGGTTCCATTTTCGCTCAATGCCCGTCTTCTGCCCACTTTTATTTTGGCGAGTGGCGCAGGAATGGCACTTGGCCTAATGGAATCCGGTGCAAATGCCTTTGACCGCTCCCAATTGACGCAGCGCATTTTGACCCATCAAGTGGTTTCGGAGTGGTTCGAGCGCTTGCTACACACCGCGCCAGAGGCCCTACTTGCCATGAATCCGGCTGTGATGCATGGCCGATCCGATGTTTTTGTTGCCAGCATCCACATCTTATTTCATTTCATGCAACACTTTAACCTACCAGAAGTCCATATCTCTGGCGGAGAGTGGCGGCACGGATGGCTACAATCTTGGGGACAGACCCTTTTGACGGAACCCGAAAGCCCCAAAACGGTATAAATAATTCCAGTTGACTTGCTGCCTCGTCCAGAGATTGCGGGCAACGGGATGATGATGATCCAACGGAGAAGGGAGAAGCGGTCGGGCTTTTCCCTTTTTCGATTCACACGACGATCGTTTTTGACCATGACCACACACCAGTATCATTGGGTGGAAGCCCTACACCCTCATACCGCATATACCTTGGTTTTACTTCATGGAACAGGTGGTGACGAAACCCAATTACTGAGCTATGGCGCCGCTTTTGGAGCAGAGGTGAACATACTGGGCGTGCGCGGCAACGTCCTCGAAGCCGGAATGCCTCGCTATTTTGAGCGGATTGCTACGGGTATTCTCAATGAGGACGACCTCATCTTTCGAGCGACAGAACTCAAGACGTTTCTTTTGGGATTGGCCTCCGAGTACGGGTTTGATCCACAAAAAATGGTGGCTTTGGGTTACTCAAACGGGGCAAACATCGCAGGTGGTATGTTACAACTTTTTCCAGATTTCTGGGCAGGCATTGTTCAGTTAAGGCCCATGATTCCTTTGGTAAACATGTTTGACTTTTCCACTTATAGACAAGCACCAGTCCTTATTCTTGCAGGAAGCCATGACCCTTTGGCGCCAGAAGGCGAGACCGAGGATTGGGCAATGCGCCTACAGAAGAATGGATTTCAGGCAGAACATTATACGCTACACGCAGGCCATGGGGTTACAGCCTACGACTTAGACCTCGCCCTTGATTGGTTCAAAAGGCATTTTCAAACCAATTAACTTTTGTGGGATCATCTCAACACACAAACAAAACACATACATTAAATAAATATTAATTAATGATTTAAAACAAACATTTTAAAACCATGCCTCCCCAAGAAATCGTTTAACGCACCGTCTTGCCATGCAATCTGTCTTTAAACCATTGGTGTATTTCTGGAAACCCACCCCACACCCTTCAACTTCCCCAACCCTGCTATTGCTCCACCGAACAGGCGGCGACGAAACCGAATTGGTGGAGGCTGCTGCAAAGTTTGGAGACAACCTAAACCTTTTGGGGCTTCGGGGGCATGTGCTGGAAAATGACAAACTTCGATATTTTGCACGATTACAAGTGGGTGTCTTTGATGAAGCAGACTTGGCCTTTCGCACAGATGAATTACGCCAAACGGTCTTGGATTTGGCTACAAAATTAGGGTTCGACGTCTCCAAACTCTTCGCTATTGGTCGTTCAAATGGTGCAAATGTGGCTGGGGCATTGCTCCAACGTCATCCGGGGTTTCTGACTGGAGCCATTTTGCTCCGCCCATCGGTTCCCTTTTCCGCTATCACCACGTTTCCTGCGCCCAATCCTACGCCTATTCTCATTTCCTCCGGCTTTTTGGATGCACAAGAACCCATAGATGAGGCCAATAAGTGGGCAACCTTGCTCATCCACAATGGCTTTACCGTAACCCATACCCGCCTTTCTGCTGGACATGCCATTACACTTCTCGACTGGGCATTTGCTTATGCGTGGTTCCAAGACCTTAAAGAGAATGGCTTAAAATGCTAAACTGTTTTTACGAACGTGCGTCTCGGATTAATCATCATGATCATTTGATTTACCCAATAGCAATAGCACGTTATGACCCAAAAAAATCCATGCCAATGCTGCTTTGAGAATTAGGTGCAGGTTGTGTTCATTGGGTCTTATAAGGCTTATATTGACAAATAAGTCAGAGTATTAGCAGTCATAACTTTATTATTTCCAAATACATCACCCATGAAAACAGCGTTTTTATTCCCCGGCCAAGGCTCCCAATTTGTAGGAATGGGCCGTGATTTATACGAACATAATGCGGCTTCGCGTGCCGTTTTTGATGAAGCAAACGAGGTATTGGGCCTTTCGCTCACAGACATCATGTTTGGCAAAGGCGGGGACGCCGAGGCAGAAGCGGCAGAACTGCGCGAGACCCAAAACACCCAGCCCGCTTTGTATGTACACTCAATGGCCACCCTTGCGGCAATGGGGGAAAAGGCAATTTTTGCGGCAACGGCAGGCCACAGCCTTGGCGAGTACTCGGCACTTGCAGCCGCCGGAGCATGTTCCTTTGCCGATGGCCTGCGGGCTGTCCGACTGCGTGGAGAGCTGATGGCACAAGCCGGAACCGAGCGTCCGGGAACAATGGCCGCTATTCTGGGCATGGACAACCACACCCTCGAAGCCTTGTGCCAAGAAGCAACCGAGACAGGCGAGGGCGTTGTGCAACCCGCCAACTTCAATTCCCCCGGCCAAATCGTCATTTCTGGAGATGTATCTGCGGTAGCACGCGCAATGGCCCTGGCCACCGAAAGAGGTGCAAGCAAGGTCGTTCCCCTTTCAGTCTCTGGCGCTTTCCACTCCCCTCTTATGGCATTTGCGATTCAGGGACTCGGCAAACAATTACAAGAAACCGCCTTCCGAGTACCTCAAGTTCCTGTTTATCTGAATGTAACGGCCAAACCAGAAACAAAGCCAGAAACCATACGAGAAATGTTATTGGCCCAACTCACCGCACCTGTTCGATGGGCACAAATCTTGGAAAACATGAAAGCAGATGGCTTCGAGCGTTTTGTAGAAGTGGGTGCTGGCAATGTTTTGTCTGGCTTGGTTAAGCGCACCCTTGGACGCTCTACCACTACCAATCAAGTGGGTACGTTGGATCAACTGACCAAATTCCTGGGTTAAGAACCCTTTAAAAAAACTTAAAATCTATGCATAAAACAAGACCTTATGCTGTTTTTCTTAAAGGAATTTCCTTCTTTAAATTGGTCTAATTCAACATCCCAAAAGACACCTTAAAAACCGTAAATAAAGAAGCCACTTTCGTCGAAGCGGGTATTCACGATGTTATTCTTCAGCGATCCAAAGGTGTAGCGAATTTGTACAAAGGTTTGATACTCGAAATTGGTAGCAAGCAGTTTGTTGCGCAAGAGGATTTCGTCTTCACCAACCTCTGGAACCAAGTTGATTTGGTCTCGGATCCGCGAAGCATAGCCACCCATCACCAAGTTTAGCCCTTTAACCACCCGCCATTCTACATTGCCTCCGATACTAAAGCGGTTTTTCTTGGGATCGTTCAGCAAGCTCGACGCCGTTAGGCTGCCATTTACGTTTCCCCAAGGCTGTTGCCATTGTAGGATGAGCTTAGAAACTTGGCTAAAGGTATTTTCTTGTAATTTACCAAAAACGGTTTTTTGCAGGTATTTCGTAGCGGCAAATTCTGGTCCAAGCTGAAGTTTCAATGAACGTTTGGTGGACTCCGAATATGGGAAAAGGCTGTATTCGATACTAGGCGAGACCGAAAATTGTGCGTCGTGGTTCTCGTAGGTCGAGCGTGAAAATCCACCATAGAGTTTTAGCGACCACAAGGGTGCAAGGCTATAAATGGCACGCCCATACGCATTTTGGCTTTCTTGCGTATAGGTTCGTGGGGTGTCGTTGATGGTTACTTTATTCACCTGTTTGCGAAAATAAAGCCCAATGCCCGACTTCCAACGATCGGTGGTGCGGTCACCATTGGCCGATACCATAAAGGTACGGTCGCTGTAAATAGACTGTGCGCTCAAACTCCCGCCTCCCGTTAGGTTAAAAGTCCACTTATTCCATTTATCCGGTTTTTCTGCGTTTTTTTCAGTTACAGCTTTGGGGGACGTATAGCCAATGGTGACATGGTCAAAGGCTGATGTCTCCAAGGCATAAGGTAATAGTCCGGTTTTTAGATATTTCACTTGTATCTGACGAACTTCATCCGATGTAGCGGTACTTTCGGTATTAAACTTAAGCGCACTTTTTTGTCCACCAAAGCGCTTCTGACCAATAAAATCAATATTCCAAGCTTGGCCACCACTTCCGGTTTGTGCTCCGGTAAACAGCACGTGCAAATCGGCTGCGGTACGGTCAATCACATATTGAACAAAGGGCACTTCGGTTCGGAAAAAGTCCGAGTCACATCTGTTGCAATCCAAAAAGATGGTAATGGCTTCGTTGTGAGGCATATTTTGGGCAAAACTCTGCCCGTGCAGGCAAAACAATATTGCCAGCCAAAGAAGTCTAAGACGCATAGATTTATAGGCTTTAGGGTGTTAAAAGTGTGCGAAAAATGACGGGATCATTGGTAGATAATGGACCAACATACATGGTGTTCTTCCACTTCCTATCCTGTGTCTTCAGTACAAAGATACTATTCGAGGTGGGGCGCTTAAGGGTCAACTCTTCGGTTTGGGCCTCCATTTGGTCTTTAGTGGCAAAAACCATTTGGACGACGCGATGTTGGAGATAAGGATTATATGACGAAGAAATGGCAGACAACTGTATTTCTTGTTCGTTCAATAACGTGTATAGCGATTGAATTTTGGCCGTAATCCCATCTCTATTGGCTCCACGCAAAGGTTTTCCTTTTTGAACCGTTTCCTTTAGCGCCCGCAACAACGATGAGATTTCCGAATTTTGTGGCTCCATACCATAGAGTTTTGCCCTCATTTCGATTAACCGAATCCGCGTTTCATTAGGGTAAATGGCCGGATTTACAAAGGCGCGAATTTTGCATTTAAGTTGATCATAGCTTTCTAAGAACAATTCTAATCCTTCTTCCTCAAACTTCTCCAACTGAACCAACAAGGGGTCTTTCTTTTTTTCGTTAGCGTCCTCCAAACCTTGTTCCGGTAAGGCTAAATTTCCTACAAGTTTGGTATATCGGACAGCTTCCGTATCCTCTTCTACTGGCCCTAAAAGGCGTTCTTCTAAGAGGGCATTGGCGTTTTGCTCACGTACATCAACTTCTACCAAGCCGCCATGAAGCGTCCGATATAGCGCTGTCCATTCTACCAAACTCATCTGATGCGTATCCCCATTCAGTCGGAGTGGTAATTCGGTGAAGACGAGGGTAAGAAGCCCCAACATCGCCAAAACGGCTCCCCATTGAAGACGTACCAACCGCTCTTCGGATTCGTGCAGAATCGCGTTTACACGGGTTTTAAGTTCTGAAACATGCGCCATCCCAAGCCCGACATGAGCTACCGACCTACCAAGCATGTTACGTGCCAAATCCACCAATTTTCCGGCATAGTCTGATGGTCGAATCCCGTTTTGTAAAACCACATCATCACAAGCCCGCTCACGCTCGGTAAGCATCTGGCGACGGGCCAACCAGACCAAAGGATTGGGCCAATGCAAGGCGGAAAGTACCTGCGCCAACTGATGAATAGGGTAATCCCACCGACGTATATGCGAAAGCTCATGTAGCAACATCATCTCGTGTGAATCGTCGCTTTCATCTAACCAGCCGGAGGGCAAAAGAACCACCGGACGAAATGCGCCCCAAGTCATAGGAGAAAGCACGATAGGATGATGTATTAACGTAACCGGACGGCGGATTTGGAGCTGAATCCGTAACAATGCCGCCAATTCCAGCAATTCCGGTGCTGTAACCCGTTGCGCCTCCCGTCTTAACCGTCTAAGCAAAACCGTTTGCCGGAGGATCCCGAACAACACCCAAACAACGCCACAAAACCAGATCAACAGAAGACCATATTCCACCTTCCCCAAAGAATAAACCGATACCGTGGCCTCTACCGTCGTTTCGTGATCTTCATCTTGGGTAACACGCTCGAAAACACCGGAGCGTGATGTGGCAACCTTTGCGGGTTCGTCCGTTTTCTTGCTCTCAATAAGCGGCGCGGTTACTTGAAAAGTATAGGTAAATTCCGGTTTGGGGATCGGCTTTAAGGCGACATATACCGTGACAAAGAACATTCCTAACATGGCTCCAGTCCAAACCAAATGCCGCCATTTTGCAGCCACTTTCCGTAAGAGACCCGCCAGTACAAAACCGCCAGCGAGGATTATAGCCCCTTTCAAGAGTAGATCGGCCACAAAAGGGACATACGGATCCAATATTTCCATGATCAGTATTGGGGAAAAAGGTGGATATTAGCGGCCTTCTTCGCGGGCCTTGTTAATCATCGTTTGGAGTTCGTCCAACTCGGAGGCGGAAATCTCTTTCTGCGAGAGCATTGTAGCGACGGCTTGCGTGGCGGAACCACCAAAAAAGGTGTTTAAAACCCGTTTTAAAGCAGATTGTCCGGCTTCTTGTGTGGGCGTTGCGGGAGAATAGCGGTATTTATTGCCTTCCATTCGATATTGGATGTGCCGCTTTTCGGTCATGATCCGCAGCAAAGTACGTACCGACGCATTGCTCGGCGCGTCTTCCATGGCCTCGCGGATTTCCTCGGCGGTGGCTTCTTGCATCCGAAAGAGTATGTCCATAATCTGCCGTTCACGACGGCTTAGAGCTTCATTAGTCATAACATACCTGTGTTAATTTTTTAACACTTCTAAGTTACAACCCCAGAAATCCAAAGTCAAGAGATGGTGTTAATTTTTTAACACATTAAGAATCGTCAGCTTTCAAATAACTGTTATTAAACGAATTTGTCGTTTTAATTTGGCCTTCTTCCTTTTAGTAGTGTAATTACAAGATTTCCGCTCGACGATTAAAGATAGGAAGGCTCGACTCCGATCGGAATAAATGTAGTCCAACAATCCGAACAACAGCGCAAGTATTCGTTGAATACCCTTTATGACGATAGCTTGATAAACCCATAAACTCATGTTAACTCAAAAACAGGCGCTCTAAATTGCGGCACTTCCGACCGCATTTTGGCCATTGCCCGAACATAGCAATTGGGATCCTCCAAAAGGGCTTGCCACCATTCAGTCGGCATTTCTGGGTGTCGTGCCAACGCATACCGAACCATCCATGAGTGCGCAAAAAGTTTTGATCGAAAACGTTCATTTTGCAAAACAGGGCACTGGACAAGGTAAAAAACAGCGAAATACGGCTCTTTAGAACGAGCCAATAGGTTCATGACAATCTGCTGCATCACCGGATTTTGCTCGGCAAGGTCGCGTTCGATGTGGCGCAGATCCGAGAGAATTTCCTCCAGTACTTCTGGGGGGGTATTGGGATTTCTGGCCACCGCCCGCTGGATCCGCATCTCTTGGCTTTTGGCGAGAGTGACCAACGTTTCGACTGGGGTATCGGGATGCAAAGCCACAGCCTCTCGGAGGGCAACATCGGGGCTTTGCGCCATTTCCAACAAGTCATCGAGGCTTTGCGGACGGATAAGGGTTTCTGATTCGTATGTTTTACCCAAAGCCTGATCCCAAACCGAGGGTTTTATGTGTGTCTTTAGCCCACGCCTCTCACCTGCACGCTGCGCCGCCTCCTGTACGGCCACCGAACGATCATTCAAGAGTTTTGCTTTAAGGGAGAGGGGAAAAAACGGGTTTTCGGCAACGGCCACCCGAACATATTCCTGCCCATGCGAGGCCATGATCTCGAAGATAAAATCGGGCAAGGGAGCGTGTCTTAGGCACAAACGGAACAATTCTCCTTCCCAAGTACTGGGTGTGAGTCCTTTCAGAAAAGCCATCAGGTGGGCGTCTGCCCGTTCCATCCAGTCCGGTTCTGGTTCCGGCATCAGATTCGTATGTAAGGAGGCCGCCAGCCGCACCTGTGGATTCCGATCGCGCAGCAATTTATCCAAAACCATTTTTGGGGGATTGGGGCGCTGTGTGAGTGCGAGCCGGACGTGAGGTCTTCCTTGAACCGCCAAAAGCAACAATTCGTCCCAAGCACTTGGGTGCATCGCCAATTTTAGTGCTGTTTCTTGCGGCATTTCATTAAACCACCTTGGGTTTTCCAAGAGCAGTAGCGGCAAAACGGGATTTTCCAACAGGGCTTCTGGCACCCGAAATCCGAAGCGAAAAAGCACCTCGGCAGGCGTGTTCGGATTCCGCAAGACCGTTTCCAAGACTTCATAGGGTGTATTTTGCCCCAAACTGCGTAAAACAGTTAAATAGGCCGCAGGATCGCTTGCATGGTCAAGAGACATGGTTCAAACTTTGTGGGTAAATGAATGGCTGTAATAAACGGATTTTATGATCGGTTTTGAGTTTCTTGCTGGAAATCCTCAAAATTCTTTTCACCAATAGCATAAACCCACTAAGGATGAAGTACGCCACTAAAATTAATCGCAAACCATTTCCTTTATCAAGTATTTGTATTTATAAGACTTATATCAATAACCAAACAACATAAGAAGGGCTTTTTCTTTCGGTCTCCCCCCATGCCTAATCAACAGCACGGCAAACAGAATAAAAATGTGCTCATCTTATTGAAAAACACAACCTTAATCTCAAAATGCACTAAAACAAATTGACTAAAAAACACCGTTCCTGTAAAAAAAACAGCATTTGGGTATTGACATGGATTTAGAAAGGCCGTAAATTCAATTCAATTCAATTCAATTCAATTCAATTCAATTCAATTCAATTCAATTCAATTCAATTCAATTCCTGAAAGGGAATTATCTTAAACCAAAATAGGAGTTTGTTATGAAAAAAATGTATGCATGGCTGTTTGGTGTTGTTGTCGTTTTGTCTTCAATCTCACTATCTGGATGCGATAATGTCCCACCAACAAACAGAACTTCAGCAGGAGAGATTGAAAAACAACAAGCATTAGATACCTTAAAACGCCTTTCTTTGATCATGTTGAATATCGCCCAAAATCCTGAAAACATTAAATTAGTCAAGCACGGCGTAGAGTTAAAGTTTGATGGAGACGAAAATATACTTTTATCTGACTTAATAAATCCATCAGAAACAATTTTAAAACAAAAAGGTGTAGATGATTTTAGACATGTTTTTCTTCGGGAAATACAAGAGCACAATTTAAATAAAAGAAATGACTTAAACTTGGATTCGCTATTATCATGGATTAAAGAAAATAACGTGCAAGTTTATTGGCCATATTCTGACTTGTGGGATGAGAAAACAATCCCTACAATCTCATATGATCCTATGGAAAAAGAAGCAGATCAAAATGAAGGTTTTAAGGTTGTTGTAGCTCCAGATGGTACAACCAAAATCGAAACGGCCTTAGTTAATGATGAATATGCGACAAATAATCCTGTTTGGATATTGAATTTCAATGAACACAGCAGAGAAAGCATTCAAAACCATCTTCAAAAAAGAATAAAAAAGAACAATAGTAATAATTTATACAAATCAAGTAATACATACTCTACGGTTAAAATACAATATGTATATTATGAGAAAAACTGGGATAATATATTTCAAGGTGGTAATGATTTCAAGTTTGGTCGAGCTGAAGGTTATGTAAAAGATGTGGCTGCGAATGGTACTATAACAGGGGAAGGAAAGTATATAAGTTTAGGTACAGTAAGTTGTGAACGCATCCCGATCCTTAAGGGGAAGACTTCTAAAGTTTGTGGCGTCGAAGTGATGTGGGATAGTGATTGGAGTGAGAGCAAAACCTCACAATCAGTATTTGTCTCAGAGACAGATTCTGGAGGAGGAGAAGTAACGGTCTCTCTTGGAGCAAGTATTAAAAATTTTCCAGTAAAAATAGATATTAAAATTCCTCCAAGCGATGTTTTGCTCTCGCAAACCGAATTTAAGAGAAGCCAATACATATCACTTCTAGACTATGCCGTAGAAGGTAGAGATGAAATGGGATACGGCCTTTATACCAGCTCCACCGAGCGTTGCATACCCTATCCTTATGACCCACAAGCTAAAAAGTGTTCGTGGCTCACGCCCTGGTTTGGAGGCAATTCACAATTTAAATGGACTATGCCTATGAGATCATGGAGCTAAATTGTATTCAAGTGTATAAGGGCACCCAAAACCCTATTTCAAAGGCGCCCTCTTCTTTGTCCCTAACTTGATAAAAAATGCGAAACTTAACATCCCTACTTTTGTTGCTCATTTTGGGCTTTCATGCACAAGCGCAAACCAAGCAACACCAGTTGTTCCTTGGCATAAATCGAGGTGCGTTTCCTCCGGCCGATATGCTGACCTTGGGTATTCATGCCGGTTATACCTATCCGATAAACAACACCCTTGGCCTAACCTTGCGGTTGGTTCAGCACCAGTCTAATGAGGCAATTGCAGGACAACAAGCCGCCTCTGCTGCTTTGGAAACCAATTTACAAGTATTACCTGTTCGCTATAATCGGGTATCATTCGGGTTCGAAGCTGGACTATCCGCTCGAAATCTGGTGACTTCAATGAACAAGGGGATTACTTATGTAAACAACCAAGATGTTTATATCAAAAAACATAGTATTTTGTATGAGTTTGGCGGGATCCAGTCCTATTTATTGATGCCTATTAAGTTGGGCAAAAAAACCGCTTTGGTAACAAGGGCTGGATATGTTTATTACAAAGACTCGTTCGATGCTTTTGATTTAAGTGTAAGCGTACAGGTTTCTCTATGAAAAAACATGTATTACTTATTCTTTTTTGGGCTTGTTATTTCCCCGCTTCATACGCACAGATCAAGACTTATATGGGATATGGGAAAGTAATTCCCTCCCCACATCAAAGTACGAACATAGAAGATCTCCAATTTCTATCAGGGAACGTCATGACGATGGGCGTGGGCTTTAAAAGCAAAAGCCGAACAGATCTGGTCTTACAATTTTCAAAAGGGGACCTCCTGTACAAGAATAACGATCCACGTTTGGGCAGCCTAAAGGACATTTTTGTGAATACGATAAATTACCATGACATTGCCCTAATTTTAGAAGCATCTTTGGTTCAACGGCCTTGGCTCGAACTAAAAGGAGGCTTGGGTGTTTCTTATCTAAGAACCCATATCTATTCTGATATTTCGATGGGGCCAGATGATGTTCTTATCATTGCCAATGAAATTCCAAATGAAGGGCTATTTCCATTAATAAATGCCACTTTTTCTTTTAAGCATAAAAAAGTCGGAGTTGGCCTTTTTGTACAATCACAATGGGAAACCGCGACTACGGGCTTTTTACATACCATTATGCCTGTCATTACTCTTTCAATGTAGTTGTGTTCTACCCAAATGATCCCTTGTAATGCTTCGCAGCCCTTCCTCCCTACGAAGAAGGGCTTTTTCTTTCGGTCTCCCCCCATGCCTAATCAACCGCACAGTAAACAGAATAAAAATGTGCTCATCTTATTGAAAAACACAACCTTAATCTCAAAATGCACTAAAACAAATTGACTAAAAAACACCGTTCCTGTAAAAAAAACAGCATTTGGGTATTGACATGGATTTAGAAAGGCCGTAAATTCAATTCAATTCAATTCAATTCAATTCAATTCAATTCAATTCAATTCAATTCAATTCAATTCCTGAAAGGGAATTATCTTAAACCAAAATAGGAGTTTGTTATGAAAAAAATGATTGGTGGCATTTTAATGCTATTACTCCCAGCTTTAGTGGATGCAGAAGTACCATGGGTAGAAAATTGTTCTAAAACTGCAAACGGCTGTACATCTATTTACACTCAATGGGGTGGAAATGATTCTCCAACAGGAGAACCTTATTATACTAAACACGTTGTATGCTATTATAACGGTGTTAAAACTTACGATAAAACCCACTTTATTAGTGGGACAGCCTACCAATACTGTTCTGAATGGTCAACAGGAGGTGGTGAATAACAACACTTATTGAATATTTCCTAAACATATTAATACTTTATCTTTATGAAAAACAAATTCTTAGCCATCTTTTTTGCTCTTTCAGCTTTTGGTTGTTCGGAACAGTCTGCGACTACTCATAACAATCGTGCAGCGGTTAAAGATGCAAGCTATTCTTCCGCTATTCCGGATAAAAGCATTCGTCCTTCCTTAGAACAAGAAAAAGAGATGCTTCGCATCCGAACAGAAGCCACGCCCATTATGATAAGCAATTTATCTCATGAGAAAGTACATGAAAAGCTACAGTCTTTGCTTGTCCGTGCCCAGAGTCTTCCTGATGCTTATAGTTTTGAACAATTTGTAGCAATGACGATGCTCGATCAACGTTTGTTAAAGTCAGAAACGCTAACGCCATCTGAGCTTTCAATCTTAGGATTTTATACGGATCTATTGTTGAAATGGAAAAATCCGGATGCAAGCCTCATTCAGCCAGCACTCGCAAAACTATCGGGAACGTGGAGCAAAGAAAAATTACAAGAAGCTGAAAATATGGCGATTTCGTCTGCTAATGAATGGATGCAAAAACAAGGGACGCCTATCTGCAAAGATTGCTCTTCCAATGAAAAAAACTTGGATCAATCAAAATTAAGGCAGATATCTTCTTCTTTGCAAATCATGAAGCGTGCGGAATAGCTTTTTCCTCCGGTCTCACTCAGCCCTTCCTCCCTACGAAGAAGGGCTTTTTCTTTCGGTCTCCCCCCATGCCTAATCAACCGCACAGTAAACAGAATAAAAATGTGCTCATCTTATTGAAAAACACAATCTTAATCTCAAAATGCACTAAAACAAATTGACTAAAAAACACCGTTCCTGTAAAAAAAGGAGATAAATATCGTCTTAATCCTTACAAGGAAATTGGTCGTCCATCCTTAACCCAAAAACGACGTTGGGATAATCAAAAAAAGCCGAACTTCAAAGAAAGTCCGGCTTTTCCATTGGTTTAGGACGATAGATTATTGTCCTAAATTTTTGCAATCTACAGGTTTAGATTCTACACGGCGGTTAAAGCGGCATCCTTTTCCGGGGTCGGATTTGTTACAATTTGGCTGTGCTTCACCCATCGCCGCCATGCGAAGGCGCGAAGCATCTACACCTTTAGAGACATAGTAATCATAAACTTTGCGAGCACGGCTTTCGGAAATTCGGAGCGCTTGTGCCGGAGATGTTGCCTCGTCGGTGTAGCCCAAAATCCGGACGCAGCACAGCGGATTACGGTTCAACTCCGCGATGTTTTCGTCCAACAAAGACATTGCAGCGGCATCCAAATCGTCTTTGTTATAATTGAAGTTCACACTATTCAAAACCGAAAGGGTACAAACTTGTGGTGCAGGAGGAGTTTGGGGCACCTCGGCAGACGGTGGGTCATACACCGGAATGTCGCGGGGCTGCGGAATTTCTGGTGGGGTTTGGTCGGTTACAGAACCACCGCCTTTGCTCGGCAAACCAAATCGGAGACCCGCTGCAATAAAAGAGGTGCTGAAGGGATGACTGGGGCTTTTTGCGAAGAAATTCCAATGATAACGATAGGTTCCTTCCACAAAAATCGAAAGCTTTTTCGTGGCGGCAAAGTCCACGCCTAAGCCTGCAACCGGGAAAGAAAACGCGGAACGGTCTGGTTTGTTGTTTCCTGCACCGGGAACTTCGGTATTTTTACGAAAACCCTCAAATGGATCAGCTACAAAAGCGCCAAAACCACCAAAGAGATAAGGCAAAATTTTGCCTCCGTTCCTGAAAATCGGGAAAACGGCTTGTGATTCTAACCATAAAACGGGTTTAGCGCCAAACGCATTTTGAGAATAGGTAAAATCCGTATCGCCCGAAAAGTTTGAAGCGCCCAAAACGCCACGGAAATACACCGCGTTCTGACGAATCGGAAACGAGGCATTTAGGGCAGCACCCGGATACCACTTGGACGTACTGGCTGTATTGGCCGCGCTTTCCAGATCATAACGCCCCTGATAACCATAAACCCCACCGGATAGCCCTAAATAGGCTTGGCTACCGCGGTACGCATTGCTTTGGGCGATTACCGAGAGGGTGAAACCAGTGAGGAACAATAAAGTCGAAAAAACAAAAGACTTAACACGCATGACGATGCTGTTTGAATGTAACGAAGTATAGATGCCTGTTGATAGCTCTGGATGTTTCTGTACAAAAGTCTTGCCAATCCCACACACACTTAAAAAATAGTTGACCAGTGCGCGGTAATCGGTCAAAAAATCATCCAAACAGGGTGTAATTCTACCCTGACCCGATGCACCTTAGCGATAAGAGAAAAGAAAGTACAAAAGGGTTGCAAATATAATTGATGCAATAATAGCGAAGGCGATTTTTACCGCACTATAGGGCCTTTCGCCATTAACCTCACCCGATCTCCCATTCACCACAAACCGAAATACTTTTCCAGAATAACGGTACGCACTGATCCAAAGCGGTAACAAAATATGTTTGAAGGTAATGTCCCGATATTGTGTTTGTGCACTTATGACATCTTGAACATCTCCCCCAATGTCTCGGCAAATGGTCGCTTCTATAATCGGGTGCATGATATGTTTGGCCTTATCTAAGCCCTCTTCTAAGGAAATATGATAGCTTTCGGCCCGAAACCCTTGTAAATACGCATCTTGGTATGGGATTAATGCCGGTAGATCCCATGGTTCTAAATTCTCGGTATGGTGGGTGGGCAAGGTGTTTGACGCACACACCAATACATCGTCAAAGGAATTACGTACCGTTCCAGAGGCGGGATACCAATGAATTTTCTGAACTTGCCTTGCCTCTTGGCGGGTATTCCCATTGTTGTCACGAACCGTCACATATTGTGTCTCATAATAATACTCGCCTCGTCTTCCGGTGTACTGGGTGGTTGTTTGCGTATCATAAGTCCAAAAAGGCAGATAAATACCGCTTAGTTCCTCCTCGTGCCGCGCTGCTTTTTGCAATTTATTCGGCGCAAACCACAAGTTCCCCAGCCAAGAACGAAAGGCTGCCAACGCTTCTTTCCGCTCCACCCGAAAGGGCAACAAGGCTTCTGGTTTTATCTGTTTTTGGGAGTAGGCCGTTTGGACCAGCCCCGTTCCACAAAACGGGCATAGCGAAGCCGCGACATTGGGATCGAACGTGGTTTCTGCCGCACAAGAGGGGCATTTGACCAAAAGGATTTCATTAAAATGATCCTCCTTACGTACACGTTCTACAAAGGCTTGATAATCGTGTTCTTGCACCTGAACCGCCATTGGCTCGGTGATGGGGTTTAGATAAGCACAATATGGACACTTTAGCGCAGTGGTTCCGGGTTGGAAGGTTAAATTTGCGCCACACTGTTCACACCCAAAAACAGACATGAGCACTCCTATTCGTATTGAGAAGGATTTTCAGGTCAAACATACACAGCCGTACTCCAAATGGCAAGGGGAAATTCATCTTTCTTTCGTCTTTCTGACATACCCCTTATCCTCATCTTTATGTCGTACACTTTAGAAGTTTACAAATTTATACCAATATTTTCTTGATCGGCTTATTTGGATGTAAATGATTGGTGTTTTATTCGCGGTACTTTCATCCCCTGCTGATAGGAAGTACCGTTGCAGGTACTACGCCTTGCCCTCTTTCCAATGAAAGATTAAGACCCTTCACAAGTTAAGTATGTCTTATTTTCAATAAAATTTATTCTCCTTATTACACTCCAATATATTGATCCTATTTAGTTTATTATACAACCTGAACAAATCATAATACATTTTAATACGGGAATTATTACGCATAAAAAGTTTCACGATTAAGAAAAACAATAGGTCAAAAAAAGTAGGCAGTACCCCGAAGAATACTGCCTTCCCCTATTCCAAACACGAAACGCTAATTTTATTTTGAAGTTGGCGGATGTATGGCAAGTACATCATACGTTTTTTCTTTCACCCAAGCCGATTTCTCGGTTTTTACAGAGCGTTGTAGAAAGTCATTTGCCCACGTGTTGTTGATACTGTAAAGTGCTGAAAGCGATAAAATCCTCATAGAATCATCTTTGCTATTCCGATATATTTTAACGATTTCAAACACAGTGCTTTGATCTACATTTAGGTCTTGACCATACCTTACATATTGCTGCAAAGCCCCTTGGCGAACCCCAAGGTTATCCGACATCAAGGCTGCTTTCAACCCTTTTGCAAACTGGGCTTTATTTACCGTATTGGGGATAAATTGGTTGGCAAAAGCTGGGGTCATAAAACCAAACACCAAAGTGATGGCAACAAGAATGGATTTAAAATTTTTCATGGCGATGATTAATTTAATGATGTATGATTGTGATTAATTACACCAACCATTACGGCCATGAAAATCTTTTTGTTACAACTTTTTTTATTAAGATAGGATGGTGTTTTGGCGCTCTTTAAATGAATCTTGGCTGAACGGTGTAACCTTGGTGGTGAATGGTTTCATCCATGATGATGCCCGAAAAATGTCAGTAGATATGCAATGCCAAGCCCTGCAAGGATAAGCAAAGTGGGTCGCCAACCGGGTTTATGTGCTGCTTCCGGCAAGAGGTCTGCCGCTCCAATGTAGAACAGTGAACCCGTTGCAAGCGCCATAGCCAAACCCAGTACCTCATGTTGGTTACTGGGCAATAACCAAAAACTTACAACGGCCACTAAAGGCGTAATGGCCGCCACCAAGGCTGCATTTCTAAAAGCGCTCCTCTCTGAATGACCACTATATCGTAAAATGGCATAGGTGGCAATCCCTTCAGGAATCTCATGAACCAAAATGGCCAAAGCCGCCATAAGCCCAATCGTCCAGTCGTAGGCAAACCCAGCACCAATGGCCAATCCATCGAAGATGGAGTGGATCGCAAAGCCAAGTGCGGTCATCAAGCCTACTTCTTTATGATGGTTTTCACAATCGTCGTGGGAGTGACCATGATGGAAATGCGGGGCAAAGTGATGCTCCAAAACATAAAGCCCCAAAAACGGAACCAACATCCAAGCAAATTGCTCTGGGGCATGATGTGCCAATTCGGGGCCAAAATGCAAAAAAGCGATCCCCACAACCAATCCCGCCGCAACCGATATGAGGTCATGCTCAAACCGCTTTGCCCAAGCCTCTTTCCACCGGACGCCCCAAATCCCCAACAAATTGGCAGCCAATGCCGCTAAACCCGTAATCAAAACAGATAAAAACATGACAATATCCAATAAAAACAATAATTTATAAATAACGCCATTTGCATTGACACGACAAATTTTGTGCCCTTTAAGATTACAAGAAAGTCTGCATGTTACACCAAGGAGGAACGTTTCGAGGAATCCTCATAAAAAAGACAAGAACAATCCGGCAGTTAAACGGTAAACTTCGTGCCAAAGTGTCAAAGAATGACTTTGAGAACAACGGAAAACAAACTATCTTTAGAGTTTATCTCTGCCATAATAACAATCGGCAAGGTGTTTGTAGCCTTTATTATTCCCAATACGAAGCAACAATGGCACATTCTTCTTCTCATCATAGTGGGAGAATTCTGACAGACCGCGAGCAAGCGGTTTTGCGTGCGGTGGTACAACGTTTTATCCAAACGGCAGATCCGGTAGGCTCCCGTACCTTATCCAAGGAGTTTATTCAGGGTTTGAGTGCTGCAACCATACGCAATACCATGAGCGATCTGGAAGAATGGGGGTATCTGGATCATCCATATACCTCCGCAGGTCGTGTTCCGACGGACATGGGTTATCGGACATATGTAGATGACTTGATGGACGTCGTGCAGATTCCGGCCTCGGAAGCCCTCATTATTCGAGAAGAAATCGCGGGTGCTGCTCGAGATACCGAGCGGCTACTTCGCGAGACGGCCAAATTATTGGGTAAGTTCACCAATTTATTGGCCATTGCCCTCACACCACGACTTTCTAAGGGCATCCTTCACCGCTTGGATGTCGTTCCCTTGGCATCCGATCGGGCGATGTTCATTATCAGTGTGGAAGGTGGCTTGGTAAAAACCATTGTGCTGGAAGTAGCTTCGGAGCTTAACCGGTTTGAATTAGACAGAGTGATGGTGTTGCTTAATGAACGGCTTTCGGGGTTGACCTTAGACGAAATCCGACGAACCTTTGCACCGAGAATGCGGGATTTATCGGCCTCAGATCCCACAGGCGTTGTAAAATTGGTGATGCAAAAGGCGGATGTTTTGTTCAACGAATTGCCGGAAGAGCGGCGGGTTCAACTGAGCGGCACAACACACCTAATGCACCAACCGGAGTTTAGGGAGCCGGATCAGATCCAGCGGATTATGGGCTTGATTGAGCATGAAGAAGTGGTGGTGCAGTTATTAGAGCGTCATGCAACTTTGGCAAAAGATGCGCAAGAACAGATTAGAATTACCATTGGGCGCGAAAATAAAGCGGAAGCAGTGGATTCTTACTCCTTGATTACGACCAACTACAAAATGAACAACGCCATTGGTACGATCAGCCTAATTGGCCCTCGAAGAATGGATTATGCCCGTGCAGTTGCCTTAATTGAATATGTATCAAAACTTTTGGGCAAAATCTGAGGTCGAGGCCACACCCACAGTTACACTTAAAGACTGCATTTACATGGAGATGCCTTGATGACATTTCCATCATTCGTCATGACATTTAAAAAGTTTTAACCATACAAATTACATTTATCAGATGGAACAAACGGAAAAGTTGGACAGCACTTCGCAGGTAAACGATGCGGAAAAAAAGGCGATTGCCCGCGAAATGGCGACGATGTTGGATGACGAAGAAGCCGCCCGAATTGCCGTAACGGCTATAGACGAACTGGCGGAAAAAGACAACCAAATTACCGCACTTCAGGAAGAGGTCAGCCAATTAAAAGACATGCTTACAAGGCAAGTTGCGGACTTCCAGAACTACCGCCGGAGGATGGAGCAAGAAAGTGCCCGCCAGAAGCAATTTGGCCGAGAAGAGGTACTGATGGGGTTTCTGGAGGTATATGACGACTTTCGCCGCTCGATGGAGGCCGCAGAAAAGGTGGAAGAACAGAGCAATAACCAGCCGGCCTTCTTGGCACTTAAATCCGGTGTTGCGCTCATCTTCGAGAACTTCAGTAAACAACTGAACCGCCTTTCGGTAGAGACCATTGTAGCAGTTGGTCAGCCCTTCGACGAAAACTTCCACGAGGCCCTGATGCAACAGCCAGCCCCTGAAGGCACTGCTTCGGGAACGGTCTTGAACGAATTACAAACCGGATATAAAATTGGGGAGCGGGTGATACGCCATGCCAAAGTGATCGTTGCGGCATAATTGCCCACATCACTTTATTTCTCCTTTAGATGAATAAACCAGTATGAGAGATTTTTACGAGGTGCTTGGGGTTTCAAAATCAGCAAGTGCCGATGAGATTAAAAAGGCTTACCGTAGCCAAGCCATGAAATTCCACCCAGACCGCAATCCGGGAGACAAGGAGGCCGAGGCCAAGTTTAAAGAAGCTGCAGCAGCGTATGAAGTGCTTTCCGATGCGGATAAACGCCAGCGCTATGACCGATTTGGCCATGCCGGTGTGAGTGGGAATGCAGGCGGAGGGCCGGGTGGCTTTGGTAGCGAACAAGACATCGAGGATATTTTCCGAAATTTCGGAGACATCTTTGGCGGCCATAGCATTTTTGACGGCGTCTTTGGTGGCGGTGGCGGGGCGCGACGTTCGCGTGCTGGCCAACGGGGTGTACCCGGCGGCAATCTCAGGGCGAAGCTACAACTAACGCTCGAAGACATGGCTGATGGCGTAGAAAAGAAAATCAACGTCAAGAAGTATGTGGCGTGTAAGACGTGCAATGCTACGGGAAGTACCGATGGCGATGCCGGTTACGCCAAATGTGGTACGTGTAGCGGCACGGGCGAAGTTCGGCAAGTGGCCAGGTCGGTCTTTGGGCAGTTTGTCAATGTAAGTGCTTGCCCTACCTGCAACGGCGAAGGACGGGTGGTTAAAAACAAGTGCCGTGCCTGCAATGGCGACGGACGTGTCATAGGCGAAGACGTTGTCACCATCAGCGTTCCGGCGGGTGCAACCGACCAAATTACCATGACCGTGCGTGGTGGAGGACATACGGGTCTTCGCGGTGGGCCTGCTGGAGATTTAAGCGTGGAATTTGAGGAAGTGACACACGAACACTTGGTACGGGAGGGCCTAAATCTGTATTATGAACTCCATCTTTCGATGGTGGATGCTGCGCTTGGGGCTGATATCGAAGTGCCAACCCTCAAAGGCCGTGTTAAAATGGTCATTGATCCAGGTACGCAATCTGGTAAATTGCTCCGCCTGCGTGGCAAAGGCATTCCAGATGTCCACAATCGCGCTCAACGAGGCGATCAGATCGTGCGTGTACAAGTATGGACGCCCAAAAATTTAACGACGGAAGAAATCCGCCTACTCGAAAAACTGCGCCATGCACAAGGTGTACAGCCCCAGCCAAATAAGGCTGAGGACAAGAAGTCTTTTTTTAGTCGGATTTTCAGCTAACCATTTTTATGAGCCAACCAACCAACCAATCCACCATAGACGGTGAACAACTGCGCGCCATCATGCGATCGGTTGCTTCGCCTGTTATCGTTATCACCACCGTTGTCGGTGAAAATGTTTGGGGAATTACGTTAGGTTCTTTTGCCAGTGTTTCTTTAGCGCCACCATTGATATGTTTTAACATCTCCCGAAGTTCTCGGATGCATGATTTCCTCTTGCAAGCAGAGCGGTATGCGATTCATTTGCTTGGTGCGGATGATGTCTCTCTTTCGGGTCGGTTTTCAAACCCGAAACGTAATGCCGAGACCATGTTTGAGGGGCTAAATCTCCATACAGCAGACGACGGTTTGCCGCTCATACAAGGAACGATTGGCATCCTCTTGTGTAAGCCTTTTTCTCGTCACGATGCCGGAGACAGTTCGCTGTTTCTCGGCGAAGTGATTGAGACGCGCAACTTAAACCCAGACAAGATGCCTTTACTGTTTTATAGCCGATCTTATAGAACCGTAAGTGACATTCCTATTACCACATAAGCTTCGGCAGCTTCGTCGGTTATATTCATTTTTCAAGCCTCATTTTTGTGCAAAAACCACCCTACCGAAAACCCCAGCGTGCAGATGCCGCAGATTATCGCCGTCCGACCCAAGAGCGCCGTCCGGCCAAACCCCAAACCGCTCAAAAGGACTTAACCAAGCAATACATCGGCGGTCGTAACCCCGTTCGTGAAGCACTTGAAGCCGGGCAAACCCTCGAAAAAATCTTTCTCAAACAAGGCATGGATGAGCGTGTGGCCGGAGAGATTCGGGCACTGGCAGGTCGTGCCAATGTGCCCATCATGGTTGTTCCGATAGAAAAATTAAACCGATTAGACCCCGATCTCAACCATCAAGGCGTGGTTGCCCAGCGTTCGGCGGTTCGTTATTGGGACTTAGAAGACATGCTGGCATCTATAGCCCCTTCGGTTGGCGCTGTTCAGAAGGAAAAACCCCTTTTGGTTCTTTTGGATCAAATAGAAGATCCCCAGAATTTTGGCGCCATTATCCGTTCTGCCGTTGCTGCTGGGGCAAGCGGCATCATCATTCCAGAGCGCCATATGGCTCCGCTAAGTGCCGTAGCGATTAAAGCCAGTGCCGGAGCCGCCCTCCACATCCCCATTGCCAAAGTGGTCAATCTCGCGGACGTTATCCACCAACTTAAAGAACGCGGCTATTGGATTGCAGGCTTGGCGGGAAAAGGCGAGCAGAACATTTGGCAAATAGACTGGGATCGGCCTTTTGCATTGGTGATTGGGAACGAAGGGAAGGGGATCCGTGATCGGGTTGAAAAGTCATGCGATTATTTGGCCTCCATTCCAATGGCTCCCGGCGTGGAGTCCCTAAATGCTTCGGTAGCCGCGGGCGTAGCCCTGTTCGCGGTTGTCCAAAGTCGGGTAAGCGGATTGGCTTAACGAATCCCATATATGATTTTCCGCAGGGTATCGAACTGTAGGTACGGATAATCTTCGCGTAGCATTTCTATGGCAGCTCCGGTACTCATCCCCTTCATGCGTAATGCCCGAAAGCGTTCACGGATGGTATGATCTCGGAGACCTTTTTCGTCCAATACGCCTAAATCCATTAGCTTCAAAAATAGGTCATCGGAAATCAGGTCTTTCAGGGGATTAATGGTAGATTCGGGAAGTACAATTGGCATGGCGATTACCTCCGGAGGTCTCTTAGGTCTGGGATCATTATTTGTTTCTTTCTGCCGAACAATACAATGATCGTAAGACCTTTACTACAGAATGCTTGTGAATGGCTGTAATTACGACCTGAATGGTGATAGCCTCCGATTAAGGAGTTTCCGACGTTTTATTGGGTAGGGTGTATTGGAACAACCCAAAGAGGGTTTCGCCCTGTAAAAGCAAACTGATCACCCCAAAAAAGGTGTAAACAAGCATTTGTGCTGCATGTGTCACAATGGCAAAGGCCACCGCATGTTCATCCGAGAAGCCCCAAAGTGTGACCATTGCCCAACGAATTATCACATGATACCCCCCAACGCCCCCCGGCGTAGGAATCATACTGGTTATAGAGCCGATGATCAGCAATACCCAAGAGTCCTGAAAGTTCCATGAAATAATTTTATCTAATTGGAGCAAATAGGCAGAAAAAAGCACCATCAAGGCGTAGCTTCCCCACATTAGCAAAGTAGAGAATAGCATTTGGCCTTGTTTGGGTGTTTGGATATAGGTGGCAAAGCCGGCTGAAAATCCATGCCATATGCGCGAGAAGCGGCTTTCTCTGTCCTTAAGCGACCTGCGAAACAGCCACAAACCAATTACTGAAGCTACAATAAACAGAGCCAATACCAAAAGCCCCAACCCAGAGGTTATCCAATTTACCACTGGTGCAAGATAACGGGTATAAGTAGCCAAAAGTTTATCATGCGCAAGGGGGATAAGGCTGAGAAAGCCCAGCAATAACACCAGCACATCCGAGGTGCGGTCGGCAACCACGGTTCCCAAAACGCCAGAGAAAGACAACTGTTCTTTACGCGCAATACTGCCGACACGAACCAATTCACCTACCCGTGGTAAGGCATAGTTTACCATATACGAGATAAAAATGGCATATAAAGGGAACCGGAAGGACGCCTTTTTTTTCGATGCACGCGCTTCCGGCAAATGGTCTAACATCAACTTCCAGCGCCACGCTCGGAACCAATGGCTCAGTACCATCGCCAACACCGTAGGCCCCAGCCATAGGTAGTTTGCATCCCTTAGCGAAATCCAGAGTTGCTCGAACGAGACCCCGCGTAAGGCCAACCACATTAAAACAAGTGCCAGTGCGAAACTTAAAAAGTACGTCAGTTTTTGTTTCATCGGAACATGGAAACGGGTGAGCAGAAGATAACCGCCCACCCGAAAAAGTCTGTATGGATGTGTTTAGCGTAAATCCACCACCTGCACCCCTTTTGGTGCTGAAAACGTAAACGAACTTGCTTGGATGGCCGGATTTTTTTGAACATTATTGAGGGTGATCAGCGTTCGGGTATTGTTTTGATCCAACAAGCTCAGTCGTATCGGCATGGTGTCTGACTTGCGCACCCAAATAATGGTTTCTTTCATCGCCGCATCTCCGGATTTGGGCGTAAATTTCATCTGGAAGCAATCTGCACCATTAATCTTCTGGTCTGTCAATTTTTGCACGTTAAAGCGGCTCGACTGTTTCATGAAGAACATGTCCGGCGAGAATGCGTTTTCGTCTGCCTGATAATGATCAATCAGCACCCGCTTTTGTTGTCGGGAATAGGCCCAAGTGGTCTTGCCGTCAGTTACGAGCGTCTGGTCGCCGGTTTCTACACGGTACTTGCTTTTTTGCATCAGGATGGTTCCGCTCATGCTTCGCGATTTACTCCCTTGGCTCATGGTTTGCGAGAAGGTGGCCTTCATTGCACCTGTAGCATCATATTTGGCCTTCATTCGGTTCAAAACGTCTTGTGCATTTTGTGCATTGGAGGCCGTAAAAAAGCCGATAAACAAGGCAAAGCCGATAAATAACAGCGATCTTTTCATGGTTTTTGAGTTACAAAGGTGGAGGTAAAAGTTTACAACCAAATTGATGTACAAACGCCGTGCCGATCCATTCTACGGCGCTTATAGACGGCTTTTACAGCCTTTTTTGGGGGAGGATGTATATAAGATAGGACAATAGGGCACGTTCAACTGTACAAATTAGGCAAAATCGAAAGGTAAGTTTGCCTGTTTTACACAATTGGAACCGGATGCCTGTTTCGGGGTCAAATGCTTTTTTTGAATCCAGACCCCTTACAACCCCAATGAAAAAACAACTTCTGGTATGGGCGTATTTATTTACCCCTTTTTTATTGATTGCACAATCCGCAGAAGAAGCCCTGGCCCTTGATGAAGTGACGGATCATATTCAGTTTATTGCCTCCGACGATTTGCGCGGACGGAAGCCCGGAACACCGGGTATTGATATTGCGGCACGCTACATTGCCCATCATTTCGAAGCGTATGGCCTCAGGCAAGTTTCTGGTGTGGATGGCTGGTTCCAAACCGTACCCTTTGCCACCTCTATCCCGCCCCAAACCGGAACCATCTCGTTAAACGGTAAAACCTTTACACAAGGGGAGAACCTCTTGGCGAGAGATGGTTCCAGAACGGAATTGAACGCTCCCGTCGTCTTTGCAGGTTACGGCTGGGTGGACGAAAAAGCGGGGCTGGATGATTTTAAAAACAAAGATGTACGGGGCAAAATTGTGGTGGTAAAAATGGGGACGCCCAACGATGCTAGCCCTGGTGCAGCATTTAATGCGGGGAAAAAGAAAAAACAATTTGCAAAAGAACGTGGCGCACTCGCAGTGATCGAGGTGTACGACTTGGCCTTCCCTTGGAACAACGCGAAAAACTTTGTAGGAAGGCGACAAGCCACCGTAGATGATGGGATTCGGTTCCCACATTTTTGGTTAAAACCCGATGACGCCACAGCTTTTTTACAACAAAGCACTTCTATGTTGACCGCCCAAATTAGCAGTCCGGGGGTTGTTTTTAATGGTTTCCCAAGCTACAATGTCATGGGCATTGTTGAAGGTAGCGATCCCAAACTCAAGAACGAATACATTTTGCTCACAGCGCACTACGACCATGTGGGCGTAGGAAGACCTCACCCCGTTGCAAAAGCAGATAGCATCTATAATGGTGCGCGTGACAATGGTATGGGTACGGTGGCCATTATTACAGCAGCGAAAGCACTCGCAGCGCAGCGGCCAAAACGCTCGGTCTTGATTGTTGCACTTACTGCCGAAGAAATGGGCCTTGTTGGAAGTCGCTACCTCGCCGATCATCCAGTTGTTCCGCTTAATAACATTGTTTTCAACCTCAATATTGACAATGGAGGTTGGAATGATACAGGCTTAATTACCGTCGTAGGTTTGGAGCGAACAACAGCAGCGGCGGATATTAAGCAGGGTGTTACTGATTTTGGGCTTCGGGTGATTGATGATCCCGCCGGAGAACAAGGGCTTTTTGACAGGTCTGATAACGTTAGCTTTGCCGCAAAAGGAATCCCCGCACCCACCTTTAGTGCCGGATTTACAGCTTTCGACGAGCAGATCATGAAATATTATCATCAGGCCATTGACCAACCAGACGAAAATTTCGATTTTGCTTACTTGCTGAAATATTGCCAAACCTATGCCCGTGTAGCGCGATATATTGCCAATCGAGAAGAGCGGCCTTTCTGGGTACAAGGCGATAAATACGAGGCTGTAGGAAAAAGTCTTTACGGACGTTAGTTTGGTTGGATCGGCATAACCATCCCTATTCGGTCAAAACATACTCCTGAAGGTTACACGTTGAGCCTCACGGAACCGCAAAAAGAGGCGGGTTCGCTGTCATACGTTAGGTTATCAGAAAAAAGCGTATGAAGTTCTTGAATATTTACGCCTCTTTTCACAAAATTATGCAGTTAACCACCTATAAATCACGAACGCAATGTCATCATTGGCGTTATATGCCGGAAGTTTTGATCCGTTCACACTGGGACATTTAGATGTCTTGGAGCAAGCCCTCAAGGTATTTGACAAGGTGTGCGTAACGGTGGCCGTTAATAGTACCAAAACGTCTCTCTTTACTTCGGAAGAAAGGTGCAGGCTCATTCAGGCTGCAACCTCGCATCTACAAGGTGTTGAAGTGAATATTTTCGAGGGACTATTGGTTGACCATGCCATCCGTTTGGGTGCAACAGCCTTGATTCGGGGCATCCGCCAGATGAGCGATTTTGATTATGAATTTCGGATGGCGGTTGCCAATCGGAGGCTTTCCCCAGAAATTGTAACCGTCGTGCTCATCCCCGATCCAAGCCATTTGGTGACGTCCTCCTCGTTGGTCAGGGAGATTTGGCGATGGGGCGGGGATGTTACGCCCTATGTACCAACTGTAGTTTTGAATGCTCTTCGAGAAAAACAGCACCTTGAGCGGTAAAATTTGCAATATCTCAACATCCCAAAGCCTATTATCTTTGCTTGTTGCCTCGATCAATCACCTTAAATCCGTTTACGCGACAGCCCTTTTATGTCCGATTCTCGCTTCACCTCTTCGCCGCAAGACCTTGACGTGGTTTCCAAACCCATCAAAGAGCGGTACTTTTTACATTTTTTCTGGTTTGTCCTCACGTTTATCTCGGTCACTTGGGCAGGTGCAGAACAAGCAACGGGACAATACCCGCTTTTTACGGGTGTTCAAAATTGGCCCGGATGGATTATTGCGGGTCTCATGTACGCCATTCCTTTTATTGGATTTTTGACCACGCACGAGTTTGGGCATTACTTTGCGGCACGTCACCACAACATTCAGACTTCCTTGCCCTTTTTTATCCCTGCACCACTGATGTTGCTTGGCTTGCCCTTCAGCATTGGTACTTTTGGCGCTGTTATTCGGATTCGCCAAGTGATCCCACGTACCCGACAATTGTTTGATGTGGGAATATCTGGCCCAATTGCGGGCTTTCTTGTGGCGTTTGGAGTTTTGCTTTATGCCCTTTTTACCTTGCCGCCACCTACCTACATCATGCACTTGTCCGGCCACGAAGAGGTACAAGCCTTTATCCAACAATTTGGACGTTTTCCCAACGGAACAGAGATTGACCTTACAGGCGCACCAATGATGGGCCAAACCTTGCTTTTTTGGTTCTTATCCCAATTTTTCGACCACGTTCCGCCCATGTACGAAATGTATCATTACCCCATTCTCTTGGCGGGCTGGCTTGGGCTGTTTTTTACGGCACTCAATATGATGCCTGTCGGGCAGTTGGATGGTGGGCATGTTTGGTATGCTCTATTTGGCGCAAAGGTACATCGTGTTGCAGCACGTATTTTCACAACACTTCTCATCCTTTCGGGTTCGATTGGTTTTGCAGTTGAATTTATCCCTGCAATCGGTGATTTGCTGATTTACTACCACGCTGATTTTCGGGAATACCCCATTTTCATCGTTCTCATCGGGTGGTTCGTCGTCTTTGGTCTCCAGTTTTTCCTCATCAACCAAACCTTCAACAAAGAATTTCGTTTAGTTGCACCCATTTTTTTATTGGTTGCCGCGCTCACTTCCATCCCCGTAGCCCTTGCGTCATCGGATGCAAATGGGCTACAGATGATTGGAAAAGCCATTACCGATTGGGGCTATACGTCTTGGCTGTTGTGGTCTTTCCTGATTGTCCGTTTTATTGGCGTGGATCACCCGCCCGTGAAATCTCCAGAACCACTCACGACCGGACGTAAAGCACTAGCATGGTTTGGGATTGTGCTTTTTGTGCTTTGTTTTAGTCCTACCCCGATTTATATCGCAGCCTGAGGATGGCCGCCATACGCTCACACCGTTTTCATCTGCCATCGTATATATCTTGATTAAACGCAGGTGTCTTGTTTTGTATTTTAAATGTTTATCATTAACCGTGCTTGAAAGCAGCAGGAGTAGCGTATGTCGCTTGTAGCCATTGTAGGCCGCCCGAATGTGGGTAAGTCAACTCTATTTAACCGATTAATAGAAGCACGAGAAGCTATTGTGCATAATGAACCGGGCGTTACCCGCGATCGTCACTACGGCTCCGTCTTATGGAATGGTGTAACGTTCGATGTCGTGGATACGGGCGGTTTGGTGCCGGGTGGTACCGAACTTTTTGAGGCTGCAATTCGGGAACAGGTAGAAATTGCCCTCGAAGAAACCGATGTCATCCTTTTTATGGTGGATGCCGCTACAGGTATTACGGATATTGACCTAGAAATTGCTGAAAAACTCCGGCGCTCCACAAAGCCCGTATTGGTGGTTGCGAACAAGTCCGACAACGAAAAGAGACGATGGGATACGGCTGATTTTTATGAATTTGGCTTAGGAGAGGTCTATCCCATTTCTTCTATTTCTGGAATGGGAACGGGCGATTTTCTGGATGCCGTTGTGGCATCACTCCCCAACCAATCTCCGCAACAAGAAGACACCCGAACACGGGTTTCGCTGATCGGAAAACCAAACGTCGGGAAATCTTCGATTACCAATGCCCTCTTAGGCGAAAACCGCTCCATTGTCACCGAAATAGCTGGAACCACCCGCGACTCGGTACATGCCACCTACAAATTTCATGGCGAGGAATTGGTCTTGGTGGATACTGCCGGCCTGCGGAAACGCGCAAAAGTCAAGGAAAACGTTGAGTTTTATTCCCTTTTACGCACCGAACGCGCCATACAAGAGGCGGATGTGGCAGTGCTTATTTTAGACGCTACACAAGGGTTGGAAGCGCAAGATATACGGGTGCTAAAACAGGCCGAAGACATGAATAAAGGCTTGTTAATTGCCGTCAATAAGTGGGACTTGATGCAAAAAGAAACCAATACGGCACGCGACTACATCGCAAAGATTTATGAACGTTTACAAACGATGGACTACGTGCCCATCATCTTTATATCCGCCCTAACCAAGCAACGGCTCTACAATATGATGGAAAAGGTGGTGGCCATTGCCGCCGAACGAAAGCGAAGAATCCCGACCTCGGCCCTGAACGAGTACATGCAGGAAGCGATACGCGCGGTGCATCCACCAGCATATCGCGGAAACTATGTCAAGATTAAATACGTTACCCAAGTACGAGAGAACCCGCCGGTGTTTGCTTTTTTCGTCAACCATCCAGACGGCGTGGCCGAGAATTATAGAAGATACCTCGAAAACAAACTACGTGAAAAATTTGGTTTTGGTGGCGTGCCCATTACATTGGCCTTCAAACAAAAATAAACCTCCAATCCGCGACTAATATTGCGGAATGGAACGGGATTTGATACAAACTATTTGGTGCTTTGACTTACTGAACCGTGCCATAGGTTCGAAGAACTGATCCGGTGAGGGCTTTACTTTCTGGGCGACAAAGATGCAGGCAAAGTTCTGCGACATCTCCCGCCCAAACGCCGTGCTTACCCTCCGCTTCGGTTAAGACAATGGAAGGCGCAATTGCAAAAGCGGCAATGTCCAACTTTGCATACTCAGCGGCGGTTGCTTCAACCAAGCGAATCAAGCCTGCCTGTGCTGCGGCATATGCTCCCATTTGGGCGCGGGCTTTATCGGCTCCTTGTTGGTTTGTAATAGCGATGAGGCGTCCGGGGCCTGTTTTCATCATGTACAAGGCTTCCCGAAAACTCAAGAAGGCCGCATAGAGGTTTTTACGGATCACCCGATCCCAGTCTTCAAACGACATCTGGCCAATCGGTCGCCGATCCCACTCGTTTGTAGCATGAATGAGGACATCGAGATGCTCGAATTTCTCGGCAATTTTACGGAAGCAAGATTGTGCAGCGGCCTCGTCGGCAAGATCTGCGGCCAGAACCCAGCCTTCAAGGTGTTGCGGAAACCGCTCGTATGCCTCGTCTATCGTATCGAAGACAGCGACTAAAGTGGCTCCTGTTTTTGCGAAATGTTCTACCAATACCCTACCCAGTGGGGTTCCGGCTCCTGTAATGACAACGGTTTTGTTGCGTAAATCCAGATCAGACATGTAATTTCGTCCTCTTTTTGGAAAGCCTGAGGAGGGTTAAGGAAGGTAGCGTTGCGGAAAAAATGTTGTTATCAGAACAAAAATGTTCCATAACCGTTAATGGTATCTCGGTAATGTACAAAATAACAAATTTGTTCCCCTATAATCACTAACTTTCGGCCAACACCTTATTTGATCGGAGATTCGCCTATCGTTATTCCCGTTACAGTTGTTGCATCAGCGTCCAACTTCAGCACCATCATTGTTAACAAAGGTGTCAGCATACGGCCACGATGTGTTGTGAAACTGAACCGAAAATCTTAGTGTACATGCCAACCCCCATCAGGTTTTTAAACTTTCTATTGTCTGCCCTCGGTATCGGTAGCTTTTTGTTTTTGTGTGTTGCGGCCAGTATGCCGCCCCCTTTAGCAGCCAAAAACATGACTCCCGAAAATGGCTGGTATATTCTTACAACTGCCAATGGTAAGGTTCAGTTGATCAAAGCAGCACCTAATTTGCCTGTTCTTGCGTCTGAAAATCGCCAAGCGCCCTTACCTGTTTTAGATGCACCTTTAGCAAAAAGGCGCATTTCCCGTTCCGATACCGACACCGTAAAGGTACGTCTGCCAAAAGACTTGCCCACCCGTGTTGCCCAGCCCATGAATACCGACACCCTGCGCCAGGTTTTAAAGCCGGATAGTACCAGCAAGGTCTTGCCCGACTCCATGCGGACGGCACGGGATACCCTGCGATTGGTTCCGCGCTATATCACCTCAAAGTCACGCTTAGGGCTTATGGCCGATCCGAGGTTCCGTCGGAATCGTCCTTTCTCGACGCCAATACCTACCACATGGAAACATGATGTACAGTTAGACTCTCTTAGCCAGAGTTTCTTCGTTCGCGACGTAGTGGGGAATCAGGAGGTACGATATACCACCCGTGCGGAATTGGGGACCTTTCTTACCTCTAGGCGGCAAGAACTTATTGAGCAAAACTTCCGGACGTTATCTTCACAACGTACAGAACTGCGTCAATCTCGCCGGAGCAGTGGTTTCTCGTTAAATTACCAAATTCCGGGCGGACAAAACTCGGCATTCACCACCATCTTCGGAAAGCCCGAAGTGGATTTGCGCGTAACAGGACAAGCCGATATTGATGCCGGATTTGAACGCCAAACCACCGATGACCCAAGCCGGATTGCGCCTACCCGAACAGATCCACTTTTTAAGCAAAACCTGCGACTTGGCGTTCGTGGAACCGTTGGAGATAAACTTAGCATAGACGTAAACTGGGATACCCAAAGACAATTTGAGTATGAAAACCAGTTACGGCTTGTTTATACTGGATATGAAGACGAAATTATCAAACGGATCGAAGCAGGGAACGTGACTTTAGACAGCCGTTCATCGCTCATCAATGGTGGGCGCAGTTTGTTTGGGATACGGACAGACCTAAAATTGGGAGGTATAGACTTGACTGTTGTGGCGAGCCAGCAAAAAGGAAATGGCAGTACCTTGGAGTTGGAAGGTGGCGCAGAGTCCGAACAAATCAAAATTCGAGCTTTTGACTACGAGGACAACACCCACTACTTCATGGGCTACTATTTCCGTAGCCGATTCGAGTCCACCTTTGCGTCTCCACCGACCGCCGTTACCACCATTCGAGAAATCAACCGGATTGAAGTTTGGAAGCAAAACATCCAGTTGAACAACCCAAATCAATCGAATTTGCGGCAAGTGGTGGCTTTTGCCGACTTGGGCGAGCCACGCACCGTTGTGACAGACCCCACAGGTGTACACAATCAATTTCCGGATGGCGAGCCAAATGATCCAGATTATTTTTATACCAAGCCTAACTTAGGCAGGCTACGAGACGGCCAAATAGCCGTCAAAGATGTGGTGACGAACAGCAATATCTATCAAGAAGGGCCTTTCCAATTGCTTAGGCAAAATGTGGATTACTCCATTGACCAATATCGGGGCTTCATTACGCTTACTTCACGGCTTTCGCCGGATGAAGCCTTGGCCGTTGCTTATGAATACACCGATGTGAATGGGGACATCCACACGGTTGGCGACCTCACGAGCAGCAGCAGCAGTTCTTCGGGTGGTGGTCTAACCGATACGCGCTTGGTTTTAAAGCTCTTACGCCGGCAAAAACCACAGCCTACGGATGTAACATGGCCGCTTACGCTACGGAACATTTACCGCTTGCCCGCCTCCAACCTCCAAGAAGAAAACTTCAAACTCCGCATCCAATACGACAAAGCGGGGCAGCGCCCAGACGAAAAAATCCCTGGATTGAGCGTTCCGAATGAGCCTCAATTATTAGAGATGCTTGGCTTAGACCGTATTTCGCGCAGCAATTACAGCAAGAGCGATACCGAGGTGGATTTTGATACGGGTACCTTAGATGCCCGCAATGGTCGGATTATTTTCCCATATTTGGAACCTTTCGGACAACGGATACGCGATATTATTGAAGGACGTGCCTATAAAAACACGCAAGCGGGTAATGTTGTGGTCAAAGACTTTGCGTTCGATACCCTCTATACAGCGCAACCCTCGGTGGCACGTACCTTGAGCCAATACGATATTTACAACATCACGGGATCGGCAAGTGGCGGTGTTCAATCCTCCTATAACCTTGGGTTTGCATTGGTGGAAGGCTCGGTGCGGGTTTTTGCGAACAACAACGAACTTAATCCAGCCGACTATACGGTCAATTACGAGTTTGGAAGTATTGAGATTTTAAATCCTGCCTATTTGACACCGGGGAACAAAATCAGGATAACCTACGAACGCCAGCAGTTTACCGCCCTTGAACAGAAAAACTTGTTTGGGATTCGCGCATCGTACAATTACCAAGACAGACTGTTGTTTGGCGCAACGGCTATGCGGCTGAAAGAAAAGCCCAATACCGACAAATTCCGGATAGGTCAAGAGCCTATCGCCAACCGCATTTGGGGCTTTGACGGAAGTTACAATGCCAAGCCCCGCTGGTTGACACGTGCCATAGACGCCCTACCCCTCATCCAAACCCGTGCAGAAAGCTCTATTGACTTCCGAGCAGAATTTGCCCATTTCTCCCCAGAAAATGCGGCGACCTTGGCCTTTGAACGCAAACAACGTCAACTCCGAGACTCTGGACGGGACTTTGCTGAAGACGAGAAAAAGGGCGAAATCTCGTACATAGACGACTTTGAAGGCATCCGAAATCCCATCTCCTTGGCCAATGCTGGTAATTGGACGTTATCCAGTGCGCCCGATTCTTTGGACAAATTCCGTATTGGACGCTCTACCACGAACGACTCCCTGCTCACCACTTGGCGTGCCAGACTTGGATGGGTGAACATTGGTTATGAGTTATACTCAAGTTCAAGTACGGGTATTCCAGCGTCTTACGCAGAGTTGCCACAAATGTATCCCGTACTCATTCAGGACATTTTGCCGAACTATGACATAGAAGGATTATCGAAACGCGACCAGTCTGTAACCACGCTAAACCTGTTTTTTGATCCGACCGATCGTGGGCCATACAATTATACGACTAATTTTGACCGATTCATTTCCGTGAGCGAACGGAAAAAGCTTTGGGGTGGTCTGGTACGAAGGCTTCCAGAAGCACAAACGGACTTTACCACACAGAATATTGAGTTTATTGAATTTATCTTCTCGCCCTATACCGATAAGGCCGGGCCAGATGCAAAAATGGTAATCAATCTTGGTTCCATTTCTGAAGATATTATACCCAATTCACGCCTCAATACAGAAGATGGCCTCTCGACCAAAGAGGTGAAGGCAGGTAATGAAATCACCGACAACTGGGGACGAATTTCCGGCGGGACGTTGAACAATATTCTGGGCATCGAAGACACTGCCGACCGACGTACAGAAGACTTGGGATTGGACGGACTTTCCTCTTATGATGACGCCACCAACGGCCCCCTCAAGGATAAGTTCAGCAACCTTTATAAAGACGCCCAAAGCCGGGTTTATACCGAGCAAACCTTCTTTAAGCGTTTTCTGGATGCGGTTAACCCTGCCAATAGCACCTCCAGCTATCGCAATACCGAACAATACCAACGCCTCTGGCAATCGGCCCTTGCAGACCCCTCTGCCGATGACTTTAAGGACTTCCGCGATGAAGCGTTGTGGAAGGACAATGACCCCGACAAGCTAAGTCGTTTTAACCACCACTTTTCTGGATCAGAACTAAACTCACCACAAGGCCAGCGTGACATCTGGACAAAATCGCTTGGTTCCAGTATAATCCCAGACTCCGAGGATTTGAACCAAAACAACAACCTAAACTTAGACAACAACTATTACCAATACGAAATCCCGCTCAACAAGGACGTATTGGAGCGCTTGGCGAGTCCTGAAGAAACCAACGACTATATTGTCACCAAAACCGCCGAAGCCAAAGAGGGCGGCTCTCCGTGGTACAAAGTGAGTATCCCAATCAGAGATTTTATGTCGAAAGTGGGCAATATCAATGGTTTTAACCTGATTCAGGCTATTCGGATTTGGTTGACGGGCTTTGAAGACAAGGGACAAGTACGGTTTTACACCTTCGAGTTGGTCGGTTCGCAATGGCGGGAATCGAAATTGGTTGGTAACGAGACGGTGCGCAAAGAAACACCCTTGATAATCTCCAGCCTCAACAGCGAAGAAGATGCGGCCCGGTATGCAACGCCAACCACGGCGATCGTCCAAGAAATCCGGAACTTCCAGAGCGGTTCCGCTTCCGTCCGAGCCGGAAGAGAACAAGCAATGGCCCTGAATGTGACCAACCTCCAAGCGGGTGACCAACGAGCGGTTTATAAGACGTTTACAGAAGGATTAGACCTCCTGAAATACCGCAACCTTCGGATGTTTACACACATCGAAGGACGGGACGCAAGTGGACGCCCGCTGCGCAAGGAAGACCAAAACTATGACGGTCTGCGCATGTTCATCCGCCTTGGCTCGGATGAAAATAAGAATTACTATGAATACGAACTTCCCGTTACGCCTTATGAATTGGGCATAGGAGAAGTCGCAGACCCCGACAAACTTTGGCAAACCTATCAGAAAGTGGGCGATAAAACCATTGATCTGAACTCCATGCACGTACAAATCCCGGATTTGATCTCGCTCAAATCATTCCGTGATCAGTTATTGGCGGAGGCACGCATCAAGGAAGGCCAAATTGTTTGGAGTGATACCACCTATTTGCAGTTAATAGACAATCAGGAACAAGAAACGGGTTGGAGCGGCGCCAAACAAGCGTACTTGAAAGACATAAAAGCACGATTGGCCATCAAAGGGAATCCAACCTTATCCCGCCTTACCTCTATTGTGATTGGAGTGCGAAATGTTCGGGAACCCATCAATGAAATAGGTTCGCTCCCGAATGGAAGGTCTAAACAATTCCAAAGTGTTACCTTATGGGCGAATGAGCTCCGTGTAACCGAATACGATGCCTTGAGTGGGAACGCTGGTGTGGCCACGGCAAACATTCGCTTAGCGGACTTTGCGACCGTCAGCGCAAATGCCAATTACCGCGACGAGGGGTTTGGCTCGTTGGATAGCCAACTGGGGAACCGTTCAGGCCAAGCACAACGAGACTGGGGCATTACGACCAATGTGAACCTGCATAAACTTTTACCAGAGCGGTTCGGATGGAATATCCCCTTTAACTACTCCATCAAGTCGAATGTGGCTACGCCAAGATTTTTACCGGATCAGGGGGACTTACCGCTGAAGGAAAAAATTGCGTCTATCGAGGAAAACACCACGTTGGATGCACGGGAAAAGCAAGACCAAAAAGCGGCGCTCCTCGCACAAGCCGAAACGGTGAGCTTTAGCCAATCGCTCTCCGTACCCATTACAAAGTCAAATTCGCAATCACCCATCGTCCGATACCTGCTCGACCCGCTGTCGTTGTCCTACCGCTGGTCAGATGGGAACAGCCGAAATCCACAAACCCGTGCAGACGAGAACTGGCAATGGGGTGCAGCAACATCGTATAGCCTGAATTTGCAGCGGCTCAAAACTGTAAGACCGTTCCGATTTATCCCCAAAGATTTACCGATCTTGGGTGGACTGAATGGGCTGCGTTTGGCCTATTTGCCCCAGAACATCAAAGCCGCTGCTTCTACCGATCGTAGCTTTAGGAGTAGCCAACAACGTCCACGTACCGACCAACAAACGACGAAACCGGATGAATTGGCCTACCCTTTCCGAGAAACCCATGACTTTGGCATTCGCCGGACGTTCGACGTGACCTATAACCCACTCAGTTTTCTTTCTTTATCGTATCGAAACGAAACCAGTCAAACCTTCTTAAGTGGGCTGGACTCGCTTTTCTACGTAAAACACAAAAGCACACGAGACGAACAACTCTTTGTAAACAACCGTGCAAATGCGGAACTCGCGGTCAAAAATGATCCAGACAATTTGTATTTGTATGAGCGGATAGATCCGCGTTCCACGCAAGACGTTGTTCGTCAGTTATTTACCCGCAAGGCCGATATACGGGCAGACCGCCACGGCCAAGACTTTAGCGCCTCCTTTGATCCTAAGTTGGATCGGGTGAAATGGTTAGACTGGATGAACATCCAACCCATAACCTATAATGCTCGTTTTGATTGGGACAATGGCAATAAGACGGCAACTGACGTGGTGGGTGCAGGCGTGAGCAATACGGCAAGTTGGAAAGGCGGCGCCAATTTCCGGCTTAAAAACCTTTACGACAAGGTTCCGCTTTATAAAAAAGCAAAACAGGCAGACCAGCAAGACCGCACCCGCAGACAACAACAAGCCCGCGAACGACGTGAAACCCGCGAAATCGAAGGTCGCAAAGAACGGGCACGCCGAGAAGCCGCCGCAAGAGAACGCGAAGCAGCAAAGCAAGCCGCCAAAGAAGCAAAAAACAAACCCGCACCCACGCCTTCCTCCGAGGCAGCCGTACCTTCTAATAAACCCGCTGGTGAACAAACCAAGCCCGATGAAACCCAAAAAGACCAACTAAAACCTGAATCAAACACAAAACCCGTCGTAGAAAAAGCGCCTCGTGACACCACGAAGACCAAAAAAAACTTCAACCTACCGCTTCCGAACCCAAAACGGATTGCCCGATATGCGTTCTTGAAGGTTTTCTCTATTTCGGACTTGTCGTTCAGTTATTCCCGCAACACTGGAGCACAAAGCGGTAATCTACAAACCGGATATTACCTCTTTGGCGAAAATGTAACCCCTTGGAATTACCGCTTTGGTCTCACGTCTTTGCTCCCTGCCGATACGCTGACCCGTGTGAACAATACACGTTTACAAATCAGCGACCAGATTAGGAACAGCACGCAGTATGGCTTACGCGGCTCCATAGAGTTATCGCAAGACCTTCGGGTGGATTTGACGAGCGATGTCAACTTCGAGGATGCCAATCGGATTGCCTATAAAATTCAGGACGATTCCCCCAGACTACTGCAAGACACGAATTTGAGCGGAAAAGCACGCGCCTCGGTTTGGGCCATTGGTGCAAGTTATAACGCAATGGTACAGGATCAGTTTGGTAAGTTTAAGGCACTCCAAAAAGCTTTCCCGGGCGAAACACAGTTTGCAGTGACCGACGGCGCTGCGGGTGTTTTGACCAATCAATCCGTCAGCGAGAGTTTTAGAAAAGGCTTTCTAACCGCACTTGGTAGCCGAACCTTTGACAAAAAGGGATATTTACCCATTCCTTTACCCAATTGGAACATCAGCTATAACGGCCTTCAAAGGCTGCCTTTCCTAACAAAATTGGTGCAAAGTGCTACACTACGGCATGGGTACTCCACCAGCTACGACATGGATTACCGCAATAACCCACGTGAGGGCAAAGAAGAAGAAATTACCTTTACGGGTGTTAATCCGAACGGGCAAGACATTACTTATGCCATCAACTACGCACTACCGGGAGAAGAAGTGAGTGGTGTGCGAATTAACGAGCGCTTTAGCCCATTAATTGAGATGGATTTGCGGTTTAAGAATGGCATCCAAGCCACGACCAAGTGGTCTAAATCCAATGCCTACACCTTTGGAACGACCAACTACGACCTCTCGAAGATCGAAACCAACGAATTTGAGTTCAGAACCAGCTATTCTAAAACGGGGATGACTCTTCCTTTCAAACTTCCCTTCATGAAGACCAATCGTTTGAACAATACCATCCGGTTCAGTTTCTCGATTGGCCTACGCGAAAACAAGGAAAGTTCCTTCCCCCTCAAGAAAAGTTTGGAACAAGCCTTACGTGCAGACTACGAAGCGACCGCACGGGGTGGAAGCCTCAACTGGGAAGGTTTTGCGTTTGAGCCGACCATCTCGCGCTCACAACGCACCATAGATGCCGAGCCACGCTTGTCGTATCAGTTCTCGGCACGGGTCACCGCAGATGCCTTCCTTACCTATTCCAACCGAACAGGTAAAGACCGAACAGAGCCAAACCTGAGTACTTTGAAAGGTGGTTTTAACTTCCGCGTGAGTATTTCCAACTAACCTTAGCGCTGATCTTGTTTTGGTTAACAAAAAAAAAGAGGCAATACGTAGCCTTCTCCGGAATAATTCGCGCTGGCGTAACGTATTTATTGTGCATAAAACCGTACATTGGACGTAACGATGAACATCCTTCTTAGAATGGAAGCACCATGAAAAAAGTAAGCCTACTTCTGCTGGCCTTTGCCCCAATTTGCCTTTTGGCACAGCACTCGGTTGTAAGCAAAGGCACATGGGAAGTTGGGGGGCAGATACGCTATGCACGTAGTAGCTTTAACCCCACAAATGACCCTACTGTCCAAGACTTCACATCCGATGTAAGGGTTTTCAACCTTTATCCAGATGTACAGTATTTTGTGTTAGAAGGGCTTGGCATAGGCTTCCAAATGGCTTATGGAACCGTAAAAGACCTAAAACGAACCGATCAACCCCGAAGCCATTCCTATGCCGTTGGGCCAAAAGTGGCGTATTACCGCAAAATAACACCTGCAATTTATCCCTTTATTGCAGCACGTTACAAAGTGGAACGTAGCCAAACAGGAGCCTTTAAACAAGAAGGGCATGGTTATGGTGGTTCTATTGGATTGCTTTGGATGGCAAACTCACATGTAGGGCTTATATTAGACGCTTTTTCGGACAAGGCATTTTCGCCTAATACCAACAATCCAACCTACCACTCAACCTATAAGGAAAAAGGGCTTAGACTCGGTTTATCTGTATTTTTCCATTGATGTCTCCCATGCTTCATCCACTTTTACAAGAACCGGTACCACAACGCCGTGTGGTTATTTGTCATCTCGGTCGTGTTTCCTACGACGAGGCTTGGCGTCTTCAGCAAAACCTGCAATCCAAGCTCATTTGGGCCAAGCGACACGATCCTGCCATAACACTCCCCCATGTGATGTTGTTTGTAGAACATCCACATGTTTATACCTTGGGTAAAAATGGCCAAGCCAAGAACCTTTTGCTCTCCGAAGAACAACTTGCGGCAATCGAGGCCACTTTTTTCCACATAGATCGTGGTGGAGACATTACGTATCATGGCCCCGGACAGTTGGTTGGGTATCCTATTCTAGACCTTGATCGGTTTTTTACAGACCTTGGGAAGTATTTGCGATTGCTCGAAGAAGCCATTATCCAGACTTGTGCGGATTATGGTATTCAAGGGCGGCGCGTCGCTGGACGAACGGGCGTTTGGGTGGGGCCTGATGACCAAGGCGCGGAACGCAAAATCTGTGCAATGGGCATTCGGTGTAGTCGCTGGGTCTCAATGCATGGTTTTGCCTTTAATCTCAATACGAACCTCGATTATTTTTCGTACATTGTACCCTGTGGCATTGGTGATCGTGGCGTAACTTCTGTTGCAAAGGAATTAGGGTCTTTTGCACAAGAAGAAGACCTCCGAACCCAATTTGCTGCCCATTTTTCGACACAATTCGAGGCAGAAACCGAAATCCTCGCCTCGGAGGAGGCCGAGCAATTCCTCTCGGCGTTTTTGGCATTTGAACCACAAATAGCATCCTTCACTTAAAAAAACAAGAATTACAATGGCATTCGATCTTAAAGCCTTCACCTTAGAACTGATGGCAGAGTCCGTTTTCTATGATGACGAGTATGGCCTCTTTTCAAACGTGATCTTAATTGACAAAGCAAACAACCGTGAAGCCTACTACGCCTACTACGATCCAGAAAAAGATGATTTTGTGATCGAAGTGGCCAATGCGTGGGAAGAATTGGCCGAAGAAGAGTACCAAATTGCAAGCGCTGGCGAAGAACATAGCCGCTACGAATCTGTGGAAGAACTTTCCGCAAAACTGCTCGAAATGGCCGAAGCCGGCGATTTGGAACCTAAAGTGATGATCATCTTCGAAGATGATGAAGAAGCCTAAGGTTCCACGTACATTCTATGCATTCGTGGAGGCTTTTAACGAGCCTCCTTTTTTGTTTAGATCCGTCCGGCAGCACGAAAAACAGCTTTCCGCAATGCCATAGACTTGTTTACGGTCTCGTCAAACTCGGCTTGCGGGTCTGAATCTGCAACCAAGCCAGCACCGGCTTGTATAAATATTCGATTTCCTTTCACCACCATGGTTCTCAGGGCAATGCACGAATCCATGTTATTGGAGAAATCCAAGTAACCAATTGCACCGGAATACACCCCACGTTTGGTAGGCTCAAGTTCGTCTATTATTTCCATTGCCCGCACTTTAGGCGCACCCGAAACTGTTCCTGCCGGAAAACAAGCGGCCAAGACATCCAAAGCGCCCTTTTCGGGTTTAAGCGTGCCCGTCACCAACGAAACGAGGTGCATGACATGGGAGTACCGTGCAACATAGGCATAGTCCTCCACATTGACCGAACCATACTCACACACCCGACTCAGATCGTTCCGGCCCAAATCCACCAGCATCAAATGTTCTGCCCGCTCCTTGGGATCTGCAAGCAGGGCTACTTCGAGTGCTCGGTCTTCGGCTATGGTTGCACCACGAGGCCGGGTTCCGGCAATCGGCAATACTTTGGCTTTTCCGTCTTCGATAGACACCACATCTTCCGGCGAAGACCCAACCAAGGTAAAGTCCACAAAGTCCAAAAAGAACAAGTAGGGTGAAGGATTCACCTGACGGAGCGCACGGTATAAATTAAAGGCATCGCCCTCGAAAGCCATCTCAAAGCGTTGTGAAACTACCACTTGAAAGATATCCCCTTCATAAATATATTGCTTGCTTTTCTCAACGGCGGCTTTATACTGTTCTGGCGTTTGGTTTGAGAGCACCTCCTCATGCAAAAGCCGGATGGGAGGCGGTGCAGCAAAACGGATCCGAGAAAGGTCTTCTTCTAAGGTTTCCAATTTCTGGAAGGCTTTATGATAGGCTTCTTCATGGGTGCAGTTTGGATGAATAAAAGCGTTGGCGATCAGCACCATCTCATGCCTTACATGGTCAAAAGCCACCAAGCTGTCGTAAAAACACCAAACAGCATCTGGAAGCCCTAAGTCATCTTTCGGCATATCCGGCAGATGTTCTAAAAGTCGAACGGTATCGTATCCCATAAACCCAACCGCACCAGCCGTTAGTCTTGGAAGTTCTGGCGCTTTTATCTCTACATAACGATCCAACATCTCCTGAAGTACCTTATAAACATTTGCCTTTTCAAAGGTGACGTCCTCATCATCCCTAAGAGAGGTTCTATGCACGACTTCTCCGCGTGCTGTCACTGTACAATATGGGTTTTTGCCAATAAAAGAGTATCGGGCAATGTGTTCACCACCTTCAACACTTTCCAACAAGAAGGCTGCTTTTCCGGTCTCGCGTAGGGCTAAAAAAGCAGAAACAGGCGTCACCAAATCTGCATTAAGGCGTTTATATATGGGGATAACCAATTCTTGGCCTTCCGGCAACGGGTGTTGAAGGATGAGTTCTTTAAAAGCTGCAAAGGTCATTTTCTCGTTTTTGAATAAACATTTTGTACGTAAGGCCCAAATCTTTCGTGGTGGTCAGCATAAAAAAAGCCCCCACGTTGAGGTGGGAGGCTTTTACATCAGCATTTCGCAAAATAAACATCTATACACCGAGCCTTCCATCTTAGGGAAATATAAGAAGATATTGCCAATAGGACGGCGATTGTGTGGTGCATAACCACGTCTTAAAAATAAGTGATAGTGGACGAGGAAAGCAAGTCATTTTTACATGATTTACCCCACCCGGATTGCCGCATGAACTACCTGCGCTTCGGGATCATAGTTCAGATCGAAGCCCACTTTCTCACATACCCGTTGCATCCCTCTATTTTCGGGTAGAATCTCCGCAATCACCCGCTGCATACCTTCCGCACGCGCAATGGCCACCAGTTCCGACAGCAATTTTGTACCGATACCGGAGCGCTGGAAGTCATCCCTGATCAGCATAGAGAACTCTGCATCGCCCGAATCACCCACGACGGAAAGTCGCCCAATCGCAAGGATTTCAGGGGTTCCATCGGCTTTTTCATGCTCCATCACCAAGGCCATCTCGCGGCTATAATCCACATGCGCCACCCGAATTAAACGGTCGTGATGCGTTCGTTGAGAGAGGTTGAGGCTTTGGAAATAACGCATATATACACTTCGCTCGGAAAGATACTGGTGAAATACAGCAATTAGCGGTTCGTCTTCTGCCATAATTGGCCGGACAATTACGTGTTCCCCCGTTTTGAGGGTTTGCGAAGACACATATTGTGTAGGATAAGGCCGAATGGCTGGTCGCGGCAAGGTGGCATCAGGGAGGTCTGCCGGATGCAAGACGACCCGCGCATCCAAAGCCACAAATCCATCAGCGGTTGCCAGCAAGGGGTTAATGTCAATTTCTTTAATGCGGCGTTGTTCCGTAACCAACTGGCTAAAGCGCACCATAAGCTCTTGTAATTCCTCGATATCTACAGGCGGCTTCCCACGAACCCCTTTTAAGGCCGCACTAATTTTTGTCTGCTCAATCATGTGTTTTGCCAACGTGGTATTCAACGGTGGCAATCCCAATGCTCTATCTTTAAGCACTTCTACCAATGTTCCGCCTGCACCAAAAAGCAATACCGGACCAAACTGCACATCTTCACTGGCCCCTAAAATTAGTTCATAACCATCTAAACGTACCATTGGCTGAACAGCAACCCCGTCAAAGGCTTCCTCAGGGACGGCAGAACGAATGTTTTGATAAGAACGCCGCACCGATTCTGCGTCACGCAAATTCAATTTAACCCCGCCGACGTCCGTTTTATGGGTAATGGTATGTGAATGTAATTTTACAACCACCGGATACCCGAGGCTATTTGCCCTTGAGACAGCCTCTTCTTCAGTTTTGGCCACAAATGTAGGAACCGTAGGGATGCCATATGCGGCTAAAATCTGCTTTGCTTCAGATTCGGTTAGGATTTCTCGGTTTTGGGTACAGGCTTGATCTATCATTTCCCGAACGGCAGCCTTTTCGTGTAACATGTCCTCGCTATCTATGGCAAAGCGTGGCGTTTGGTATAGGGATTTGAGGCGTCGGAAGTAGCGATACATCATCACAAAATGTTGCGCCGCTGTATCTGGATATTCAAAAACCGGAATTCCAGCCTGATTCAGTATCTCGTGTCCTTCCGCCACTTTTTCGCCGCCCATCCAAGCCGCCAAAACAGGCTTTTGTGGTAATTTGGCGTACTTCACCATGACTTTTGCAGACGCCGTAGGATCCGTCATGGCTTGCGGCGTAAGCACAACCAATAATCCATCTGTATTGGGATCTTTGCTCACCACTTCTAATGTTTTGGCAAAGGTTTCAGGCGTCGCATCCCCCAGAATATCTATCGGGTTTGCATGAGACCAATGGGCTGGTAAAAAGCTGTTCAGCGCCTCGACGGTCTCCGGTGACAATTCCGAGAGTGCCCCACCCTGCTGGATCAAGGCATCGGTCGCCAAAACGCCGGGACCTCCTGCGTTGGTGATAATGGCTAAACGTTTGCCGCGAGGCCGTGGTTGCTTACTCAAAATATCGGCCATGTTAAACAACTCCGAAATGCGCTCTACACGCATTACCCCTACCCGACGGAAAGCGGTGCGTAACACATCGAAACTGCCCGCCAACGAGCCGGTATGAGAAGCCGCCGCCTTTGCCGCCGCCTCGGTACTGCCCGCCTTAATCACGATAATGGGCTTGGAAAGCGAGACCTCCCGTGCTGCCGACATAAACCCGCGTGCATCGCCAATAGACTCCATATAAAGAACGATGCTTTTGGTTTGTGCATCATTCCCAAGATGGTGTAAGAGATCGCCCCAAGACACATCCAACATCGAACCGATGGACACAAAGGCCGAGAAACCAACATTCTCACGGCGACTCCAGTCCAAAATGGCCGTACACATGGCCCCCGATTGGGAGATGAACGCCACTGAACCCGGCTTGGCCATACCATCTGCAAAGGTGGCATTCAGGCCCGACTTTGGCCGCATAACGCCCAAGCAATTCGGTCCAATAATCCGAATTTTATGCTTCGTTGCAATGTTCATGATGTCCTTTTCTAAGGCCATACCAGCCGCACCAATTTCCTTAAATCCTGCCGAGATGATGATGATGCTTTTGCATCCTTTATCGGCACACGCTTGAACTAAACGTGGAACGGAATTGGCGGGCGTAACGATCACCGTCAATTCCGGCGATTTGGGCAAGTCTGCAACCGTTGGATAACAAGTTAATCCCAATAGGCTGGTACGCTTAGGATTAACCGGAAATATTTCTCCTTTATAGACGTCATTTTTTAGGTTTTCCATGATCATCCGGCCTACACTCCCCTCTCGGTCGGTAGCACCTACAACGGCAACGGATTTAGGATTAAAAAAGGCGTTCAGGTTGCGGCGGTTTTCCCGCAAAATATCATGACTGGGATAGAGTTTCATATAGATAGGCGTTTCGTTTTCCGAATTATGCGTTTCGGTACGATGCCTTCTTGGTGCTGTTCCGAGCATCACGGAGTTTTAACCCAAAACCTATCCCCCCTTAACAAGAAGCGTTTTCAGGAAAAACATCAAATTCAGGATACGATGGCCTTATTCATGTGATACAATGCCAGAATGTTTCTCGCCCACCGATACACCAACCGGAAGTTTGTTTTCAGCAGGTGGAAGGGTACAGATGTAGTCTGGGTTATAATCGCAATAAGGGTTATATGCCTCATTAAAATCCACCACCAACGTATTACCAGCCATTTTACGCGCACTTAAATACCGCCCTCCACCGTAAGTTTCTTTACCATTGGTGGCATCGCGAAAGGGAATCCAATAGACATCCGGTGGTTCTTCTTCCAGTTTAAATACCAATAACCGGTGCGTACCTTCTGGAAACTTTAGCGCCACTTGGCCAGCTGCCTTATATGCCTTCTCTTTATCGGTAATGCGTTCTTTCATACGTACCACGCGGTCGCTTTCTGTTGGCAACATCGGCACCATAAACCGATATACCGGATTCACCTCAAAGTACTTGAGTCCTTTAAAACCAGCAATATCCTGCGGCCTTAATACACTCGTCTGAGGATTCTTCAAAGCAGCATCCTTTTCAAATCGGTTTTGCAGAATTGCCTGTTCATAAGGGCTTAGCGTTTTTTCGCAACCAGCCATTACCCACACAAGGTTGAGCAAGACCCATATTTGAAGCCATTTTTCAAACGGCAGAAGCGCTAAATAAGGGCTATTTCTTTTGTACATAAACGTTTGTTTGAAATTGAATACAGCCCAAAATAAAGAGCCTGCCCAGAGCGTTCCAAGCAGACTCTTGAAAATCACCAAAAAACAGCCGGTTAACGGATAATAACCAATTTCTCAACCCCAGACGGATTGTTCACCCCTTGTGACCCCTCCTTCGTTCGGAGTAACACTTTATAAAGATAGGTTCCAGTAGCCAAGGCATCCCCATCGGCATCCGTCCCATCCCACTTCACCATATTCCAGTTCATGCGCAAAGCACCAGCTTGTAATTCGCTTGGATTTTTAACCAAGTCAAACTCCCGCACCAAACGTCCGCTCAGGGTGAAAATACGAATCCGCAAATCCTCCACCAAAGTTGTTGCAGCACCTCTCAACCGGAATGCAAACGTGGTTTGGTTAATCATAGGATTGGGGTACGGATACAAACTCTCAATCTGGGCTTCGCTTTGTACACGAAAATGCACCTGATACGGCTCGGCCTGATTTCCGGAAGCATCCCGCACGGTTAACGACAAGGTGTAGGTTCCGTCTTTCCCCGAAAAGTCTGGCTTATACATAATTCGCGCACGGTTATCCGCATTTGTCCCTTTGATAAAGGTTACATTTGCCCCCGCGAGATCAACCGGAGCATTGTTTAGCTTCAACGTAAATAAGTTGATGTTGTCCAACAACCGATTTTGGTCATTATCCGTTAATACAATCTCGATGGTGGGGAGTGCGGTAACAAATGGATACAATGGATTTTCGGGATTGACAACCGGTTTTGGATCGTTCTGAAGCTCTACGCCATCCACCGTTACCTTATAACTTGGTGCCTGCTTGTCCGATAACACGGAGAAATTTCGGAGTAAGGTATTATTAAACACAATAGACTCTGGCCTATCGGGTTGTTCTACAAAAATTTGAATTTGGTTTTTCCCCGTAAGCCCTATTGTTCCAAATGACTTACTGAACGTTGCGGTGGCATTGGGTAACAAGGTACTCACCGAGTCTCTTCCAATCACACTTGCTTGGTTTTGGGCATTTGTTAAAACAAAAATTGCCCGTACTTTGGCGGCTGGCGTTTCGCTCAGGTTCTGCACTTTAAACGTTACTGTTTGTAGTGCGCCTTCTGCCAAGGTCTCACCGGCAAGAACAAATTCAGCCGGAACCAAAGCAATGTCCGGCACGGCATCATAGCCCACATGTGCGTACTGTAACTGAGGTGTTGTCTTGTGCGATATATCCTTAAATGTTGCCCTGATACGGATAAAGGGGTGATTTTGGGCATTAATAGCGGAAAGGTCTGCGGCAGGAATCGGCGTTTGGAGTCCAGAGACGATAGGGATTTCCCCATTTTGGGGCAAGACGTCAAAGGTAATGCTTTGTTCTGGATCGCCTATCGGGAAGTTCTGCCCCCAAGTAAGGGTTTTCCAAGATAATGCAGGGCCAATGAGGGGCGTGGTGGACTCGGCCTCGGAGGTCAAAAAAGTGAGGGTTGCGGGCAAATCTAATTCTGTGATATTGGAGGAACTCTGTGTTAACTCTTGGGTAACTTCCGGCATTCCCTTGCGAGCAAGCATCGCCCATAAGTTAATGGTTTTGCCATCTGCACCTTTTTGCCAAAGTTGATCTATGCCCTTACTGCCTAAGCCTCGGAAAAAGGTTTTAAGCGAGTCCGCCACCGGAGTAGCACTGATGTAGCAGGTGCGGATCATCACATAATCGCCTTTTTTAGCATTGTTATAAATGGCCCGAAATTGCTGCCAATCCGCAAGACTGGAATTTATGGCGCCACTAAAGTTTTCCTTTACACGTCCGCTATACCCATCTAAGGTCAAAATGCCATATCCCGTCTTTAAGCGCAAAAACGGCTCACCATTCACCAAATACTGGCATTTATTGTTTTGATTTAACCCACCAGACGTGGCGTCAATGTTGATTTCGGATTTGCTGGTTGCAAATGTCCACTTTGGATCGCTAAACGAGATTTGTGGCGCGTGCGTATTCACATCAAATAATTGCCGTTGCTGGAGCCAGCCCTTCGACAAATCTGGCCGCACGGTAAATGCTGCACCTGTCCAGTTCTCAGGTTGTTGAGGGTTGTCTAATCGGGCACGCCAGAAGTACGTTTTTCCAGCCTGCAAAGCACTATTCTGCTTCCACTCGGCTACCAAGGCAGTGGTCGTGGTTTGAAAACTTCGTTTAAAAGGTGACGTGAACGTGGCCGTAGAATCCATCTCAAACACAAAGGTTTGTGCATTTTGTGCAGCAGCAAGGGTACTCACCCGCAAGGTTGGGGATAAAGAGGTTTCCACACCGAAGTTTAATGGTGAAACCACCAAAACGCCATTCGAGAAGACCGTAATGTTTTTCTCCGTCAGGTTATCATTTTCGTCCGATTCTTCAAGATCGTTTTGTGCATCCGCAAATACCCGTATTTTGTTCTGCCCCACGGTTTGGTCATTTATCTTAACCTTAAATGTATAGATTTGGGTAACGGGAAACGGCGAGATCACTTGCTCATAAGCCACCACTCCTCCGCCCGGTTTTTCATGCAACACCTTTAGAATAGAAGGTTTTTCAGGTATATACCCTAAGTTGTGTAAGTTCACCTTAACGGTAATTACAGAATCTGCTGGTACAGGTGAGGCCGGCGTGAGGGTCACGTCACTGGCGAGTAGCCGGTAATTGGTTTTAATAGGCATCGTTATATTAGTTGCCGGATCACCAATAAGGTTATACTGTAGTGCGTGCATCAACTCGTATGGCCGCTCGGTTGCCCTTATTTTCCCCGGAACTCGGACGCCATTTTCGATCGTAGAAAACCGGCTTGCCAACGAATCTAAATACGCCTGCTTTCCAAACCTAAACACATCCCCCAGTCTTCGAATACCATCTTTGTTGAACCGAGGAATGACATAGTTCACCATATCGGCTGTAAAGGAAATGTAACTTGAACCAGAGCCGCCCCAGTGCGCAATCCCCCCATTTGGCGAAAACAGCAAGGACTCCGCAAAAACAGGGTTGTTAGGATCCGCAAATCGGTCTCCGGCGAATGCACCTGTCGTACAACCAAGTGAAAGTACCACGGGTAAGCGGCTTGCATTGTCCCACTCCGCCACTGGACGGGTTACAATCTCCCAACTAAACGCAGAAGAATGGCCAAAATAGAGCATCATACCACTTCCTTTTCGGATACGCGTTTGGAGGGAATCCAATAAAGAAGTATCCAAAACCTCTGTCAGAATCCCTTTCGAGATAAACGTGGTATCGGCTCCAAACGGTTTACCCGCCATTTCGCTCATCCATCTGACGACATTTCGTTTAAGTTCTACTTGCTCAAAAACATTAAGACCCCCTGACAGGCCAATCATTTTTTTATTCCAAACATCTAAAGGCGCTTGCTCATATTGCTTGATTTTGTGGATAACGACGGCGGCAGAATTGGCATTATCGCGGACATTTAGCCTGCCAACTGAGAGCGCTTCATGCCAGTCGGTATCTCCCTTTAACCCTACCGCAAACCAACCATCTGAAGAAGGACGCCCAAAAGATGGCACTTCCCAAGCCTGATGCGGCAACTTTCTATCCGGATATACGGCATCACCCCAGAGAAGCAAAAACTTTGGCTTGGTCTGCCATTTTTGTGTTTGATGCACAAACCGGCGTATCGCGATTGGCGTTGGACGCCCAAAATCAAACTCATTGTATAACTCGCGTACATCCACTACGACCGTTTTGAAGCCGTCTTTTTGCTGACGGTAAGCGGCCATTTGTGCAGCAGACTCCATGAGCGCCTTTGTTGTGACAATCACATAATCTGCTCCTTGGCTCTCCGCACGCCAATACGAAGACTGCACAACCTTAAATTGAGGGGGCTTTTTTACCGCCGAGGACTGTATAGCCCAAAGCGGTAAATCACCTGCGGTTTGTGACTCACTAAACACACCAATACCTGCGGCTGCCGCTACCTCAAACCTACGGTAAGTGTTTGGATTATATATGGTTATATTGCCCGTACCCCAACCATTCATCGTAAACGTTAGAGAACCTTTGTTCGGATGTTTAAACAGCAAAGTACCCTGAGCGGCAGTTAGCCTCCGGCTATAATCCACTACAATATGATCAAGATATACTTGTGGCCTCGTCTCATTAAACGGATTATACGACACCAAACGCACTTGTAACTGATTGATATTGGGGAGATCACTTAAGGCAATTTTGGCTCGCAAATCTCTAAAAAACCAACCATTCCACTCTTTCACATCCAACTCCTTATACCCCGTAGCTCCCCCACTTTGCTTAAGGTTAAGACTAAGCCCAATGCGGTGAGAAGTAGAATTTAAAGTACTTAAACGCACTTTCACCTCGACAGAATCACTACTGACAGCCTCGGCGTTGGGGAGTGGGATGGCATAGTCTGCATTTACAGGACTTGCCGATGTGTTAACAAAGGAGGTCCAATAATACCCCTCGCCCCGTGTAAATAATGGATTGGAAACCTGCGCATCACCATCTCCATAATGATAAGTATTATCTTGCTCCTGCCATACCATTGCAACATACTTATTGGTTGCCAATGCGCCCACAGCGAACTGGGTAGGAGAAGTTTGTGTGTAACGGAGACCATTTGCCCCCCCCGACCAAGAGAGCCAATAAAAAGTGGTATCCGAGTATATGCTATACCGCGTGCTACTTTGCGATTCTTGCGTATCAAAAGCCCAAGACTCGTCTTCGCCCCTATTCTGTTTTCCAATAAACTCAATATAATCGGCATTCCCCATCGTCCCTCCACCTTGATACCAAATCGGAATTTCTTTTCCATTCTCAAACAATTGGAGGTTTACCGGTGTTATGGTATCTACGTTAAGCCCCGACGCACGTAATTCCTGCCCCGTAATACGATAAACACCGTCTTCCACAACGGCAATTTTCAAATACGGCTGTGCAGGTTTTTGCCAATCCCAATATGGATTTTGCGCAAATATGGAGCTGCTTGTCAATAGAAACGACAAGAAAATAAGGGTATATAGTTTTTGTCCCATATGTTTTACTCACATTGGAAGATGTTAGAAACCAAACAATATTTTTCACAGATGGGGTATCAAACGTAAGATAAGCAGTTATTTTTTAGGTAAATAAAGGCTCTTAATTAAGCAGTATGGTGTTCTTCAAGCACTTTTTCCAAAATTTGTTTCATGTCCTCGCCGAGTTTATCCCGATCATAATGCGCCCTTGCCAACTTTGCTCCATTTTGACCTGCAATAGCCAAGGTCTCTGGCTGCTTTTTCAAAGCCAATATCTGTTCTGCCAAAAGATCTGGACGCTCCGCTGGGACAAACCACCCACAGGCTTCTTTTTCAACAGTTTCTTTGGTCCAACCCGGATTGGTAACGATCACAGGCACGCCAGCCACTAAGCTATCAAAAAATTTTGCGGGTGAATTGGCCGCCAATACAGGTAAATCTATGAATGTAACAAGGGATAAATCCGCTATTTTATTCAAGACCATCATCTCGTGGTGCGCCAATTCAGGAATATAAGTCAAGTTCATGTATTGTGAGGCGGCCCTAATGACCTCTGGCTCATAAAAGCCAAATCCACAAAGTACAAAATGAATATCCGACTCATGCGCTAATCGCTTAATGGTCTCAAGAATGGTAGGCGTGTCATTTGCACGTCCAAATTTTCCCCCATAAAGCACCAAGAACTTATCAGGAATTTCATAAGTCCGCAATAATGCCGTAACCTGTTCTTCGGTAATGGTGTCGCTCATGGCAGGATTCGTACCATGAATCACCGTCTTGACTTTATGGCGCTCCCCATCTGGCAACATCTCTTTAACATGTTTTTCCATATCCGGAGAAGATGTTACAACGGCTTTAGCAGCATAATAAAGCCGTTTTTCGACCCACTTGAAGAAAGAAATGACCGATTTTGAACGAAAACCTTTAATCTGAATAGGGAAGTCTGGCCACAAGTCTCTTACTTCTAAAACCCAAGGAACGTTATAATACCGCGCTAGAAAGAAGGAAACCATCGCTACCGTAAGGGGCGTCGAAATGCCCCAAATCAAGTCTGGTTTCTTCTTTTCCTTGAAACCAGCCCAAAAAGCACGCCAAGCAAACCTACCATAAGACCCAATTCGCTCCCACTTACCCATCGCATTATCAAAGCCAACGGACAACCATGAAACTTCTACGCCAGAGGGCGCTTCAGGAAAAAGGGCTGATTTTTTTTTGTTTCTGAAATACGTTGACGTAATGACATGGACATCATGCGCCTTACCAATTGCTTGTAATAGGGAAAACAACCTGATATTGCCCGGTGCATCTGGCGTATTGTAATATTGATAGAGACACAAAATGCGCATGTGTTGAAAATGCGATAACAAGGATATTTAGTAAAATTGCTTCTTATTTGTGTTTAGCCAAATGGAACAAGTCTTAGACCACAAACAGCTACAAAATAGCCTCACAAGAGGTTGCCTAAAAATCCTTCAAAGAATGTTTGTGAAAAAAGTCGCTACACTTGCAACCTTCTTTCATTGTTCGCTATCATTGGTAACATATTTTCTTTATATTTTTAGTTCTACTGTTTTGCCTTGTTATCAAACAGTCACACAAAACTACTACATGGGAAGAGCATTCATATTCAATGAAACCTTCTTTTGCTTCTCAAGGATTTTCAACCAAATATGCACCTGCCTATATCCTTGCTACATACGACTTAAATGTTTCTAACTCCTACAATACTTTCCATTTATAAATGAGTATTGTTTGCCTTTATCTAAGCCAGAATAAACCTCTACAGAACCAGAGATAAATCATGTCTAGTTTTTCTCGTGCCAATGAACATGGCCTAAACAATGGTCGTTCCGCAGAATATCAACCTACTGTTATAGGCTCACCTATTTCGGATACGGCACCTCCGGAGCAAGAAATCTCCCTACGCGAAATCATTGAAATTTTAATGAAGGGCAGATGGGTTATTCTTATCACCTTCCTTGCCGTCTTGGGCGTTGTTGCCGCTTATACCTTCATGATCAAGCCGGAATACGAAGCCGTAACCATGATCAAAATTGATACGGAAAAGTCTGGGGGCGGCTCTGCAGACATGGCCCAATTGATGGGGTTTACTTCGGCAAACCGTAACATCAATAACGAGATTGAAATGCTAAAATCTCGAAGCCTCTCGCGTAAGGTGGCGACCCAAATCCTTGAAAGCCGCTCTGGGAAAGGAGGCCAAAGCCCCATTTTAGAGCCAGACGATAACGGCCGGATTACTGAAAGAGCGGTTGCTGCTCGAATCCTCAAAAATGTTGACGTAAAACAAGTTAATCCAGACGTTGACCTTATAGAGGTTAAGTTTACCAGTAATTCCCCTCAAGAAGCACAGTTTGTGGCGGATACCTATGTTAGAACGTATCAAGACTGGAGGCTTGAATCCACCCGTGAAAGTGTCTCTATGGCACGTCAGTTCTTGGAAAAACAATATGAGCAGCTCAACGAAACGTTGAAAGGAAGTGAGCAGGAGTTAGAATCCTTCCTTGAAAACAAAAATGTTGTTCAGCTTGATGAAGAAGCACGTCAATTGGTACAACAAGCAAATGAAATCAAATTAGAGTCTGACAAAGCCAGTGTGGACTACGAAGTAGCCCGCGCCCAGTTGAATGGCCTCCAACGCCAATTAGAGCCTAATAAAGCAGGCTTACGGAACCGTGTTTCCTCGACAGCGGATCAAGAAATCGCTCTTTTAAAGTCGAAAATTGCAGCGTTACAAACACAACGTGAAGAAGGATTGGCCGAATTAAATAGAGACCCAGAATGGAGAACTAAGGCCAATCAACATCAAAGAATAACAGATCTTAACGCCCAACTTAACCAACTAATTCGCCGCTTAGACAGTGTATCGGATCAGTTTATGCAAGAAAGTGCGGCTACGGTTATTGGCCCCGGCTCTGCACAAGACCCGACAGGCATTAAAGAGGCATTGGGATATGAAAACCAACTTCGTCGCCAAATCATCGAAAAGGAAATTGAAGTCAGTGGGCTTTCAGCACGCAAAAATGTACTTGGTAACCGATTGGGCGAATATCAATCTCGCCTAAGCACCATGCCGGGTACGTCTATTCAATTAGCGCAACTCCAACGCGACCGCGAAGGTAAAACAAAGCTCTACGAATATGTGACCAATAAATTGCAAGAGGCTCGTGCCGCAGAAACCGCAACGGTTGGTGGCATCCAAATCGTGGATACGGCAGATGTACCCATGTTGCCCGTAAGGCCGAATCGCTTGTTAAACCTCTTCATCGGGGCTATACTGGGATTGGCGCTCGGTATCGGGATTGTCTTTGTACGAAATGCTCTGGACGATGTTATCCGTAAGCCAGAGGACTTGCGGAAGCGCGGACACAGCGTTCTGGGCATTATCCCCTCGATGGAACGCATCATCCGTACTGACTTTGCCGGAAAAGATAAAATTGTTTTCGACAACAAAAACATTAGTACTTCCCTACTATCGTTGCTAAACCCATTATCGCCAATAGCGGAATCTTATCGCCGCTTCCGAACCAACGTGGAGTACAGTAAATTAGATACGCCGATTCAAACGCTTATGGTTACCAGTCCCGCCCCCGGCGATGGTAAAACCGTAACGGCACTCAACTTGGCGATTGCACTTGCACAATCTGGGCGACGAACCATTTACATTGATGCGGATTTGCGCCGACCTACGGGTCACAAGATGATCGAAGTTCCTAAGGATCCGGGATTGGTCGAGGTGTTGTTTGAGGTTCATCCTTTCCGCCCCGAGGATTTCTATACAGGCATCGAGGATTTATACCTTCTACCTGCGGGAAGTATGGTTCCGAATCCGGCGGAGTTGTTGGCTTCAAAAAAAATGAGGGACTTCGTCCTGCAACTGCGAAATGAGTTCGATGTTATTATCTTCGATACGCCGCCTGTACTGGCCGTTTCTGATGCGGGGCTTTTGGTGAATCAAGCAGATGCAGCAATCTTGGTGCTTTCTGCTGGCGAAACTACCTGGCAAGGGTTAGAACGGAGCATGGAAAATATGATATCTAACACTGGCGCACGTCTAACGGGCGTGGTACTTAACCGTTTTGATCCAAAGACCGCATATGGCTACTATTCGTACTATAACAGCTATGATAGTTATTATAGCAACTACTACGGATATGGCGGGTATCGTGACGCTACAAAAGCTAGCCAAGAAAACGCATCTGCAAAAAAACTTTAAGCCCATAATTCTTATGCACAAACTTTTCTTATTCATTACACTTGTAGTTGCATTAGGAACAGCTGGATATACAGCAGCACAACCAAGAATCAACAGCCCTACCACCGTGAGCCAATCTCAGGTTTCTGCATATATTTACCTTGCAGCACCAAACTCGATGATCACATTGCGTACAAGTGTTACGGGTGAAGTCCGTTATCCGGGACTTTACGAGATCGAAAAGGGATGGCGTTTGGATGAACTACTCGCTGCGGCTGGTGGCCCAACCCTGTCTCAACGTCGTCTTCAGGACACCCGCACAACGAGGATTCGGATTTCACGGGAAACAGAGAATGGCCGAATTGTGATCTACGATGAGTTGTATGACAACATGTTGCTCTCTCCCGAAGACTACCCAGTCATTCAGCAAGGGGACTGGATCAGCGTGGAAAATGTTGTTAATGAAGGATTTAGCAAAAGAGACTTACTGAGTGTGGTTGGTTTGGGAATTTCTGCTATTAACCTCATTGTTACCCTCCTGAAATAATTCATGCGTTTCTTCTTTTGAGTTTCAAAACTTTTATGGACGATTTTTCATAAATTTATTGCCTTGAACAAAACAGCATATACCGCAATGAAAGACAAGATTCATCCAAAATACGAAATCATCACGGTTCACTTGGCAGATGGAACGGAATTTCAAACCCGTTCTACAATGAAAGGTCCAGTATATCGTTCGGATGTGGACGCTACGAATCACCCATTTTTTACGGGCAAGCAAATGTTTGTTGACACTGCAGGCCGTGTAGAAAAGTTTATGCGCCGCTACGGAAAAAAATAAAATTTCGTATCTACGATTTGCAGACGGTCTGCCTTTATATTAAGGTAGGCCGTTTTTTACTTAAATCACACACAAGATGCAAGATGCCATTCAATTCATTCGGTCACAGGAAAACCGAAGCCCTAAAATTGCACTCATATTAGGTTCAGGACTTGGTTCACTGGCGGAGAGTGCCCTAAATGCTCACGCCATCCCCACAGCTGACATCCCTGAATACCCGCGCTCTACAGTAGAAGGCCATTCAGGGCAATTGGTTTTTGGGGAGTTGGAAGGGAAAGAGGTGATCTTTATGCAAGGACGAGTCCACTTTTACGAAGGTCACAGCATTCGAAACGTAACCTTCCCAGTTCGTCTTTTGCATGCTTTAGGTGTGACACACTTGGTTGTTACAAATGCTGCTGGGGGAATCAACGATACCTATAAACCGGGCACCATCATGTTCATCCACGACCACATTAACATGACAGGACAAAACCCGCTGATTGGCCCTAATGTTGATGGCGGCCCTCGTTTTCCGGATATGTCGGATCCGTATAACGCGGCTTGGCTGCATAAGGCAGAATCTATTGCCCTCCAATTGGGGATTGCAACGCGCAAGGGCGTTTACGTAGGGGTACTGGGGCCAAGTTATGAGACAAAGGCGGAAATTAAGTTTTTCAGGACAATAGGAGCAGATGCCGTAGGGATGAGTACAGTTCCGGAGGTGATCCAAGCCGCATATTACGGGATGAAGGTCTTAGGTATATCCACCATAACCAATATGGCCAGTGGTATGCAGGGGCCTCTAAATCACCAAGAAGTTATGGAGATGGGTATTGCCATGCGTTCGCATTTAGAAACACTTGTGAGCGGCATCATCCGAGAAACCATCTAACGCCAAAAAACTATCGTTAATAGGCGTCTTATCGCCTACTTGTTCCTAAAAAACGTTTTGTATTTCCAAAGTCACTGCTCCTTTCAGGGCAGCGATTCTTCAACATCGGTAGTACAAAACGCTTAGGCTTCACTCTTCAACCACTTATAAACCCGTTTCCTACACGAATATGGCCTTTGAACAAGAACGAGACGTTGCCATAGAAGCAGCTTTACAGGCTGGGAATCTTATCCGAATGCACGCCGGCAGACTGTCTAATGAGCAAATTAAGGAGAAAAGCCTTTATAACCTCCTGACATTCGTGGATGACGAAGCACAACGGTTGATTATGAGCATACTCATGGATGTGTTTCCGGCCTATGGTTTTCTGGCAGAAGAGCAAACAGAGCACCATGATAAGCCCGGAATTGCACGATGGATTATTGACCCCATAGATGGAACGACAAATTTTGCTCATGGGGTTCCTCCTTATGCCGTGAGTATTGCCTTACAAGTAGAGAAAGAGGTTGTGGTGGGTGTAATCTTAGATGTCTCGCGGGATGAACTCTTTACGGCAACAAAAGGTGGTGGTTTTTATGTGGATGGCGTAAAAAAACAAGTAAGCGCCCATACAGACCTCAAAACTGCCCTCCTGACCACGGGCTTCCCCTACCAAGAATGGGATCATATAGATGCCTATCTGCACGTATTGCGCCATTTTATGGCGTCTGCGCAGGCAGTGCGCCGTACAGGATCCTCTGTGATAGATTTGGCATACTTGGCTGCTGGTAGATTTGATGGGTTGTTCAAAATGGGATATGAAATCTGGGACGTGGCAGCGGGTAGCCTCATGATACAAGAAGCGGGAGGAATGCTTACCGATTTTAGCGGAGGAGACGGTTGGCTCACGGAGCGCCGCTTGGTCGCTTCAAACGGTTTGATTCATCAAGTTCTCTTAGAAGGTGTTACGCCGCTATCGAATGTGTAAAAATTCGATGGTTAGAGTTTAATTCTACCTTCAAGTGCCCGACTCAAGGTAGATTCGTCTGCATATTCCAAAGCGCTACCTGTGGGTAAGCCGCGTGCAATTTGTGTAACACGGACGCCAAATGGCTGAAGCAGTTGTGCGATATAGAACGCGGTTGTGTCTCCTTCCACGGTTGGGTTCATGGCGAGAATAACTTCATTAACTTGGGTTGTGGGTACTTGGGCGTCATAGCCTTCGTATGACTCACGCACTTCGGACACTCGTGCGCCACCTTGTGCAACCCTTGTTACCAATTCTCTTACTTTAAGGTCATTAGGCCCAATCCCATCCAAGGGGGAGATCACCCCCCCAAGAACGTGATAAACACCTCTAAATTCGTTAGTACGTTCTAAAGCCAAAACATCATTCGGTTCCTCCACTACACAAATGGTGCTATGATCGCGTTTCGGAGATGTACAAACAGGGCAAGGGTCTATATCCGCCACATTACAACAAATGGAGCAAGTGACCACATGGTCTTTTACGGCAAGGAGGGCTTCAGCAAGCGCATATACTTCTTCTTTTGGCATTTTGAGAATATACGATGCAAGCCGATGCGCTGTTTTTCGGCCAATCGTAGGCAATTTTGTAAAATGCTCCACGAGCTTTTCTACATTTTGAGAGGTAAGGTGCATGATGTATCCAATGAGGTTTGTCCCAAACTACAAAGCACAACTGACAACTGTATGTCATGGGATGTGAAAATAGGATAGGGAATGACGTGCGTAAAGCCAAAAAGAATCTTCTTTTTTACGGAACCATGTCAAATTAGGAGGCGTATTTTTATACTGAAACCTAACATAAATATATAACATTCTCTTTCCCCGAGAAGCTTTAAATCTTTGTCAAACAACATGACCCAACACCCAGACATCATCATCATCGGAGCAGGTCTCTCTGGTCTTATGTGTGCAAAACTCCTCGACGAAAAAGGAATTCCTTTTGTCTTGTTTGACAAAGCAGATCAGGTGGGTGGCCGCATCAGAACCGATATAGTAGATGGTTTTCGCTTAGACAGGGGTTTTCAGGTTTTGCTTACCGCATATCCAACCGCACAAAAGTACTTGAATTATCAGGACTTAGACTTAAAATATTTCTATAGTGGTGCATGGGTACATGCGGGGCGAACATTTCAAAAAGTAGGAGACCCACGAAGGCATCGAGAGGATTTTTGGCCAACGTTTATGGCCAATATTGGCCGCCTAACAGATAAGGTAAAGATCCTCAAGATGCGCAAAGCCTTGCTCACAGAAGCGCCAGAAGCGATCTTTGCCAAGCCCAATATGCCCACCATAGAAGCCTTACGTCAGCGCTGGCGATTTTCCGAAAGCATGATTGAGATGTTCTTTCGACCCTTTTTTGGTGGAATTTTATTGGATCACAGCCTCCGAAGTTCGGCACGCATGGCGGAGTTTGTCTTTAAAATGTTTGCAACCGGATTTGCAGTAGTGCCCGCAGGTGGTATGCAAAAAATCCCCGAACAATTAGCAAAGCAATTACCTTCGGATAAAATACGCCTCAACACAGCCGTAAACTCAGTTTCTAATGGGGTTGTTACGCTTCAGACAGGCGAGATCCTACATCCGAAATGGGTTGTAGTTGCTACTGATGGTTCAGAGGCGGGTAATTTATTGTCATTACCCAAATCTGCAAAATACCGAGGCGTAACGACCTTGTATTTTTCTGCCGATCGAGACCCTATTCAGAAGCCAGTGCTCATTTTGGAGGGCGAACCGAAAGGTCCGGTAAATCACGTAGTTTCTATGAGTGCCGTAGCGCCGATGTATGCCCCAGAAGGCAAAACGCTGCTTTCCGTTACCGTGTTAGACCATCAAAACGAGAAGCCCCAGCTACTCGAAGCAGCCGTTTTGAAACAAATGCGATTGTGGTTTAAGGATGACTTAGCAGATTGGAAACTGCTAAAAACGTATTACATTCCTTTGGCCTTACCCGATCAACGTGCAGAATTGCCCTTAAGCAAAGCCGGATATCGAGAGGTTTCCCCAAATGTATTTCTATGTGGTGACCATCAAGTGACAGGCTCTATTGAAGGAGCGATTGTGTCGGGAATAAACACGGCCCAAACCTTAATCACAAAGTGGGAGCAGGCCAATATTCCTCTCCCTACGTACAAATTTGCTTGATAAATTGGATCTTTTACGTAACCTGATTGCCCAACAACCCCGATGTTTTTTGCAACCGCGCTCTTTTTTCGTGGCTTGGTGTGGGGTTCCCATGCTCACCTACCAAGGATTTCCAAACCCTATTTTATCTTTAAAAGCCAAACTGGAGCAACAACTCCCGCACTTATTGCCAGAAAACCCCGGTAGCAAATGGCCGGGAACAACCTTAGGAGCCTTACAACCGGGAATACAACTGGATTTGAACCAACTTCGAACATTGCGGCGCATTTGTTCAAAATTCGAGGCCATTATCGAACAAGAAAAAGTATTGTTTGCGCTTACGGAACTCCAGCATGTGCTATTTTCTTGTAGAAGTTTGGAAAATCGGATCCTGACCACGCCACTCCCATTGCGGAAAGGAAAATTCGACACTTCAGCTTTCACACACAAGCACCTACATTGGATCAACCATATCCACAGTCAATTTGATGAAGCTCGCTTAGAAGACTACCTCCCCGCCGTCCAACAATGGGGACACCGAGCAAATCATTACCGCGATCCGTTTGTAGAAGCCACATTGATTTGGGACTTGCCAGAAGAACAGCCTAATTTTATTCAAGCTTTTATAGACGATGTCGAAAGCGAATTACCGGGGTATTATGCGTGGTTCACCGCAGAAGGCCGTCATGTTACCATTCGGGCTTTGGGATTTCGAGCAAATTAAACGGTTTCATCAACAGCCTAAACCTTGCGTCACGTTGGTCTTTAGCCGTTGCTTGCCTTTCGGGAATTTTCCCGCTATCTTGTTCTTTCTTTATTCAGTCCTATCTTATACCCTATGTGTTGGCTCAAACTCTCGGAGGTTTGTACATGACCACTTCGAAGCGTTGGACGGTTCCTCCAGTTCATCCACAAACCACCTCATTTGCCGAAGCCCTTCGCGTTTCGCCTTTAGTCGCACATTTGTTACGGCAGCGAGGGTTTTCCACCATTGAGACGGCACACGCTTTCCTACATCCCAAAATGTCTGGCCTCCATGACCCCGCACAAATGCCGGGCATGACGCGGGCAGCTCAACGCATTGTTCAAGCACTACGCAACCACGAAAAGATTGCCCTCTATGGCGACTACGACGTGGATGGCGTAACCGCTTCTGCCATTTTATGGCACATGTTTCGGGTGTTGGTACCAGACCTAAAAGTGATCCGTTACATCCCGCATCGGTTAGAAGAGGGTTACGGATTAAACAAAGAAGCCTTACAAAAATTGGTTTATAAAGATGTAAAACTTATTATTACCATAGATTGTGGTATCACAGCAACCGAAGAAGCTGCTTCTATCTGGGGAAGTGGGTGCGACCTAATCATTACCGACCATCATGAATTAGCTCCAGAACTCCCACAGGCATTTGCCTTGGTACATCCTCGAATCCCTACGGAACATCCGCCTTATCCATTTGGTGAATTATGTGGGGCTGGTGTGGCATGGAAGTTGGCGTGGCAAGTTGCACGAACATGGAGTGGGTCTGATAAGTTACCAGCACAAGTAAAAGAAATGCTTCTTCATCTCCTTCCCTTAGCGGCAATGGGAACGGTGGCGGACATCGTCCCCCTTTTGGATGAAAATAGAACAATTGTACGGTATGGGTTGGCCAACATTAACAAAACACCTTTTGAGGGTCTCAATACCTTAATCGAGACCTCTGGGCTGCAAAAAAGGCAAATCGAGGCCGCCCAAATTGGTTTTATCCTAGGGCCACGCCTTAACGCCTGCGGACGTTTGGGACATGCAAAAGAAGCACTTGAACTGCTCACAACTGCTGTAGGAGAACGCGCACAGGCGTTGAGCGAGCATCTGAACGAGGTCAATCAAGACCGCCAACGGAGACAGGAGGAAATGTCTCTCCAAGCAAGTGAGCAAATTTTACAGAACGGTTATCAACATGATGATCATCGGATTATTGTATTGCAAAGCCCCGATTGGCATGCCGGAATTTTGGGTATTGCCGCAAGCCGGATTGTAGAACGTTACCACAAGCCCACCATTCTATTACAGCAACGGGAGGATGGATTTTCTACTGGTTCCGCCCGCTCAATCGAAAACTTTGACCTTCATGCAGCGCTGGCGCATCATGCACACTTCTTTGAAAAGTACGGTGGGCATGCAATGGCCGCAGGCATGACCCTAAAAACTTCCCTCTTTGCGTCGTTCCAAGAATCCATGTTGGCTTTTACCTCCGAGGTTTTAACGGAGGAGGATTTGACTCCCGTATTACGCTTGGATGCCGAGGTTAAACTTTCCACCATGAACTTGGCAACAAGACATGATTTGCAAGGGTTAGCCCCTTTTGGACGTATGAACGAAGAACCGCGCTTTTTGATACGGAAGGTTAGCCTCAAAGGAACCCCACGAATCATGAAGAACAAACACCTTTCTTTTGTTGTTCGTCATCACCAAACAGAAGTGCGATGTGTAGCATGGAACAAAGCTGAAGATTGGGGAGGATTAACAGATGGGGCTGTTTTGGACATCGCTTGTACCTTAGACGAAAACCAATTTAATGGCCAAACCTCGCCACAGCTTACGATTTTGGATTTGAAAGTTGTTTCTTAGGCACGCGCAACACATGTCTATGCCATGCGCGATGAATATGAAGCCAGCGATCTACATACAACCTAAGTGCCGGATTTAATTTAAATTGGGATTTCGTAGCCGTTCTGCCGCACTAATCGGTAAATACTGCCAATTACCCGACGTACTCGGCCAAAGGTTGTTCCGGCGTTGGTCTAATAACCTCTGCCCAACCCCAAACAAGGTGCGGTCTCTTTCGTCTAAAACCTCTTGAGCCGTTAATTGTGTGAGTGGTGGCAAATCGTACACAGATCGAACACTGTTCACGCGGCTACGGGCACTTTGCGGGTTTTGTGACCACTCCAATTCCGCGAGGATCAATTCATTTTCTTGCCAGGAAGCAAAGACCATTGGCGTGGTTCTGTTCGTGTACTTAGAAATACGGAAGACCATTTTACCCAATGTATTCACCTCCTCCACCGGAATACGAACAGCCTCGGCAGGGATTAATTTGACGATTCCGGCAAGTCGCATGGGTAACATAACCGAATTGCGGTAGGTAAACCAAGGATTGGGGGCCTGCTCGGAAAAAAGAACCCTCAAAGGAGCATCGCCGGGTTTTAGGCCATTTTGGGCAGCCATCAGCGCTTTGAGTGGCTCATCGGTCAAGAGATAAACCCGAGCACGCAAGGTGTGAAGCAAGCGGCTATCCACGGGAGTGGCTATATAAGACTGTGCAGCATCAAAGGATTGAAGGGCTTCCGCAAAAAGAGTAGCGGTAGGCATCCAAACGCCGGACTCGATGGGTGCACCATCACCCGTTTCTTTCATTCCATAATAAGCCGCTAAAAAATAACGACTTATACCTTTATAAAGATGTGCGTAATATAAGGCACGATTCCGGAGGGCAAGGTCTTTAAACGTCTGCATCCCCTCTACCCGCTGCCGCAAAGCATCCGCCAAATAACGGAGTTGATAGACTTTTTCCAAGGTCTCGCTTGTGTGTACATTCGCAGGAGACATTGCACGCCCGTCAATCTCAAGGATATCCTGAAACCCTTTTGCGGTCTCTGGATCGGACGCTACGGCATCGGACAACAAGTCCGACCAGAGCGAAAGCGCACCAAATGATGCTGCAAACGTGTTGTGTAGCGCCGCGACTTGTGCAGGAATCAAAGCCTCATTCGCCAGCGCATCGTCCGACAAGACGCCCGCCGGATGGGGCACGTCTTGTACCCACGAATCACAAGCCGCCAAAGAAAACAGCAAAATAGACGCAAAAAAATGTCTCATAGGATTCAGAGTTACCTACAAGACATCTATCATAAATCGTGCCAACTTTGCAGAATCCTTGAAAGAAAGGATTTTGAAGGCGTTCTTAACGCATGAAGACCGTTTGAATACAAGACCAAGACCGAATATGCGTTAAGGCTCGATCTCAAAGGTTGGTGCATCCATACCACCTTCTGCATTCAATACAGAAATCACCCTCGCCGTCTCCTCTGCAGCATAACGAAAAGCCGCCGCCGATAGGCTCTCTGGGTGACTGATCACCACAGGCGCACCATCATCACCGGATTCACGAACAATCTGCTCAATGGGGACTTCGCCAAGAAGCGGAACCTGCATCTTTTCAGCAAGCCTTTTTGCCCCTCCTTCCCCAAAAAGGTAGTACCTACGGTCGGGTAAGTCGGGCGGCGAGAAATAAGCCATATTTTCCACAAATCCCAAAACAGGGACATTCACCTTTTGGAACATGGCCACACCGCGCCGGGCATCGGCCAAGGCCACCTCTTGTGGTGTAGAAACGATAACGGCGCCGGTAATGGGCACGGTTTGTACAAGTGTTAGCTGAATATCGCCTGTTCCGGGCGGCAAATCCATGAGCAGATAGTCTAAAGCACCCCATTCTGCATCCCGAATAAATTGCTGCACGGCAGAAGTAACCATTGGGCCACGCCATATCGCCGCTTGATCGGGATCAACCAAAAACCCCATAGACAACAATTTGACGCCATATTGCTCGATAGGAATAATTTTCCGATCCGCATTTACCCTTGGCCGGACATCGGTAGCACCAAACATGGTTGGAACCGACGGCCCGTAAATATCGGTATCCACCAAGCCCACCCTTGCTCCGGTTTGTGCGAGTGCTACGGCAAGATTAGCGGCAACCGTGCTTTTACCTACCCCACCTTTGCCGGAAGCAATGGCCACAATATTACGCACCTCTGGTAAGATGCCCGTATCCATCATTCGGTTTCCCCGCGACACATCGGCAGTCATCGTCACCTCCACCTCCACATCTTCTCCCAAGTGCCGATAAATGGCTTGACGGCAATCGCGCTCGATCAGCTCTTTGAGCGGGCAAGCTGGCGTTGTAAGTTCAATCGAAAATGAGACGTTATTGCCCAATATTTGGACGTTTTTGACCATGTTTAGGCTGACCAAGTCGCGCCGGAGATCGGGTTCAATAACCGTTGAGAGGGCATTGAGAACAGATTGTTTCGTAATTGCGGACATGAATCGAATCCTTAGCCTTTATTTGATGGCGGTATAAATGGTTGCAATGCCAAAAGTTTGTGGCTCAGCAGTTGGTTTTTGATAGCCAGCCTTAACCAATTCTGCCACAAAAGCTGCCCCATCTGGAAAAGCCATCGCAGATTCGTTTAAGTACTGGTATGGGCCAGAAACACCCGAAACTGTGCTTCCTATACGCGGCAAAACATGACGGAAGTAGAAGGAATACAACTGCTTAATAGGAAAATGATTGGGTTTACTAAACTCCAGAACCACCAATTTTCCACCGGGTCGTAGTACGCGCCGCATCTCTGACAGTCCCGCTTGAAGGTTCTCGAAATTCCTTACCCCGAAGGCCACCGTTACGGCATCGAAACTTTCGGCAGTAAAAGGAAGTGACTCCGAGTCTCCGCGCTGGAGGTTTATTTTTTGAGACAAGCCTTGGTTTGCAATTTTTTTCCGTCCCACATCCAACATCCCTTCGGCAATATCCACCCCTGTAATATGCTCTGGCTTAAGTTGTGCGGCAGCAAGCGCCAAATCCGCCGTGCCCGTTGCAACATCCAAAATGTGGCGAGGCGAGTCTTCCCTGAGCAAATCCACCACACGTTTTCTCCACCCTTGGTCAATGCCCATGCTCAAAACACGGTTCAAGAGATCGTATCTTGGGGCAATGGTATCGAACATTTGCTCGACTGCTTGTTTCTTTCCTTCGACTTGTCCTACAGGTGGGCGCATACGGTTTTGTGGGGTTAATCAGGCTTTTTCAAATGTAATAAGGACGGCATTTTTTCCTACGGCATCCCCCGGTTTAACTTGAACCGTTTTTATGGTGGCATCCGCAGCGGCTTTTATTTCGTTCTCCATTTTCATGGCTTCGAGTACCAAAAGCCGCTCTCCCGCTTTTACGGTCTGTCCAGCTTCTACATAAAGCCGTAATACCAAGCCGGGCATGGGTGCTTTTAAGTTTGCGGCGGCAGCGTCTTTACCATGTTTAACCCCAAATTTCTCCAGCATCAAATCTTTTTCATCTTTCAACTGGACAACACTTGAACGTCCTTGGATGGTTATTTTCATCTGACCGCCATCCATTTGCTGTACAAAAACGGGCAGGCTTTGGTTGCGAATCAACAAGCTATAGAGTCCGTTTCCAATCGGTTCTAATGAACATTTTACAGGTTCCCCATTAACGGACAGTATTCCTTCGTCGTTCATGATTTCATAAGAACGGTTGTTGATAGTGGCCTGATACTTTGGCATGATCGTCTTATTTTGGTCAAGAAAAGGTATATTGGGGTTAAGGTGTTGCACAATTTACAATGTAGGACGTGTGGTTTGTGTGGATTTACAAGAAAGCATTGATGGAGGCAATGGCAGTACTATGGATTTAAGCGGACAATGGTGAAGTTCAACATGCCTGCAAAAGAGATCCACAGCCAGTAGGGGATCAACAATGCGCCCGCCCAAGGATTAATTTTCCAGAAAAGCCAGATGTTTAGACCTATCAAGAGCCATAACGCTCCAATCTCATATAAAGCCCACTGGATTTCTTGCAGGCCAAAAAACAACCAACTCCACGCCGCATTAAGCACCCACTGCGCCAGATAGACCGCAAAAGCCCAAGGCGCATAAGAAAATCCACCTTTCCGCCAAGCGAGCCAACCAGAAACACCAATCAGAACATAAAGCGGCGTCCAAACTAGGCCAAACAAGTATCCCGGCGGTTGCCAGTCCGGTTTATTCAGTCCAAAATACCACTCCGTTTGAGTAGAGAATTGGCCTCCAATGATGGCCGCACCAAAAGAGAAGCCAATAAACAGAAGTAATGGAAAATAAGTACCCATATTTCTAACCGTTTATGTAGGGATTTAATAATACAATCCAAAATTCTAAAACATTGTTATTAAACGAATTAGAACATAGAAATTTACCGAATGTCACCCATTTATACAATCACGAGATTTCATTACCACCCTCTAATGATCGGGCGACTCTTAGAAAAACCCAGCGCTGCAAGGGTTAATATCGCCAACTTTGGAGGTCTGCACCAGCAGGTGCGGAGACCTCTATGCGTTTGAGGATTTGGGGCAAATACTGCCAGTTGTAGCGCAAACGGCTGATGGCATTGGGGTTATCGGGATCGCCGTTCCAACAATGTTCCGCACGATCTCCATAAGCCACGACCGCATCCGACTTAGGGTTTTGCGTGCCGTTTCGTAGAAAATCCTCCATCAGATAAACCGCATTATTCAGGTAATAATTATCCATATCACCGCAATAGATATGGAGTTTTCCTTGAAGTTTTGCGCCTAAGGTGGACCAATCGCGTTGCATGATGTGACGAAGGTCATAGTTTTCGCGCCAATAGGCCGCAACTTCTGGGTCAATTTCGCCCGTTCGTTTGTCGAAAATGCGTTTTGGATAACCATCCGCCCCTTGAGGGGAATAAACGGCTTCCCAAATATCCCACTGGTCTCCGGATCGTGATTTATCCCCCAAAACCAATTCATAGTGATTTTGCTCCCGAACCGTGGCCGTTACCTCACCCAAATAATTACGATAACCCGGCTTTTCAAGTTCGCGGTGTGGACCACTCCATGTATAGGCATTTTTGTCTTTATATAGATTGACCAAAGTAAACGCACGGAAATCAACAGGATCGGGACAAGCAACAAATGCGCCGTTAAAGGCATCTGGATAGAACATTTGCGCCGCCAGCGCCTCCCATCCTCCCGTAGAACCACCATAGGTAAATCTGGCCCAACCTTCGCCAATACCACGAAACTTTTGTTCGATGGCCGGAAGCAATTCCGTCATAATGGCATCGCCATATGGCCCCAAGTTCGCCGAATTGACGGCATAGGAATCATCATAGTACGGGTTTGCATGCTGAATCTCCACCACGAGGTATCGAGGAAAGTCTTTGCTTATCCATTTTTGGTAAAAGTTATAAGCCTCTTGTTGCTCAATTCGGTTATAGCAATCTAATCGAAACCGCTCTGAATAGGTACATTTCAAATTGGGATCGGGCGGCGTGGTTCGGAATCCGGCAAAGTTCGCAGGAAAGTGTCCATGAAACAACATCAACGGGTATCGGGCTTCGGGGTGTTCGTCAAAACCTGCCGGAACCAAAACATGAGCGCCCAAATACATGGGACGCCCCCAAAACGCCGTTAACAACTTGCTCTGGATTTTTATATGACGGATGTAGGGCGTGTCTTCGGGAGGTGTAATCTGGGGATTTACTACACTTAGGGCTATCCGAAAAAGTTGTTTTTTGGCAGGGTCTATCCGGATTTTTTCGGGTTTTGAAAACAAGTTTCCCGGCTCCATTCGCCAATTCTGACCGGCCTCCCAAGAATGGGGTAACGTAACTTTATGTCCGGTTTTCAGGTTAAAGGTCTCGTATCGGTTCAATGCGGCCTGTACATAGTAATCGCCTGCCGGAAGCTCTTGGAGGCTTTGGTATGGATATCCAAAAACGGTTTTGTCTATCACGAAAACCTGATTAGGTCGCCATTGTACGGCATTTTTGCCAAAGATAGGGATCGCATTCAGGCCCCAACGCACCTGAGATTTGGGTTCTGTTTTCCCATCTTTCGTCAACATCAAAATGACACGGCCTTCCAAGGCTTCACGGGAAACGGTGGAAGGAAACGTGATTTGGAAGACGGGCTGGGCAGCCACAAAGGTGGTGGAAATGAGCAGGGCTACCACAAACCATACATTGAACTTGCTGGACATAAGACTCCGGTTTTGGTGAAAAGACCTTACAAGATACGGTAGTTGTATGCCTTTGGCATGTATTTCAGCCCATTGCAAGGCATCAAATTTGGTTTTGTACGATAAATATATACAGTTGAAAAGGTTTTTTTAGCATAAATCCTCCTGCCAAACCGCCTTAGATTCATTCATAGACCAAACAAGTGATCCGTCATGAAAGATGTGCATCATTTATATGAAGTGGACGTTTCTTGGACGCACGACCGAAAGGGGTTACTGACCTCGCCCGTTTTACCTGAACTGATTGAGGTGGCCACCCCACCTGAGTTTACAAAGGGTGAAGCAGGGATTTGGTCGCCAGAACATCTGTTCGTAGCTGCGATCAACAGTTGCCTCATGACCACCTTCCTTGCCATTGCCGAAAATAGCCGATTAGACGTTGTCTCATTTGGATGTAAGGCCATCGGTACGTTGGAAAAAGACGGAACAGGCGGTTTTGCCATTACAAAGGTGGTCTTGCATCCTTTCGTTGAGCTGGCTTCTGAAGCCCATTTGGAAAAGACACATCGCATCTTGGAAAAGGCCGAAAAAGCGTGCCTCATCTCCAGATCGGTCAAGTCGGAGGTGGTTCTTCATCCCGAAGTTCATGTTGTGAAGAACGCCCCTTCTTGAAACGGAATGCCGTGTTACGGCTATGTGGCATGGGGGTCCACATAAACGGCGCATTCGAGGTAGAGTGCGCCGTTCTTGTTTATGTTGAGGATAACCAAACTATGGAATATTGTGATGGGCCTATGATTGGGGCTATTCTTTATTAATGCACGCTCCGAAGTCAGAAGAAAAATTGTTCTTTGACCACCTTCCCGTCTTTAGCTTCATAAACCGCAATTTCTTCCATCTTAAAACGCTGTCCGTCTTGGGTGGTAATGTCCATACTCATTACAACTGAAAAATGATTTCCGGCCACCATCGGATCCGAGACATGCCCACCGTGCCACTCTTTGATGGAAGACATAAACATTTTGCTCTTTTCCCGAACAGCTTCTATACCCTTCACTTCGGGAGACTGCGCATAAGATGGCTCAATTGAAACCACATCCGCCGCATAGAGCTCGTTGTGCGCACCCGAAAAATCGTTGTTCCGGCAATAAGCCACCAACTTATCGGCAAGTTCTTGTATTGTCATAACCTTATGTTTTTTAATGTGTTAACGTGGCGTTATACTGAATGATACGGTTTTTATTAAGACGGTTCAATATGTGACATGTTACCCATAAAAAAAATAGCCGCATAGCCATAGACCATGCGGCGCTCTCCGGAACAAGCGGACTTAGAACCACGATATAAGTTCTGTAAAATCAGACGGTTTGCTCTAAGTTCAAAGCGTTAAAGACGGACATCAACTTTGCTTTTGGCCCTTCACTCATCGGGATCAATGGGAGGCGCATGAGTGGGTTCATCAGCCCCATCTCACCCAATAGGGTTTTAATCGGAATGGGGTTGGACTCGTAAAAACAGGCTCGCATGATGTCTAAAAGTGCGTAGTGTAAGGATTTGGCAGCCGTGAAGTCTCCAGCAAGACACAAGCGTACCAAGTCTGTAAAGGGGTGTACCACGGCATTCGCCAATACGGAAATTACACCATCGCCGCCCAAAGCAACAATGGGCAAGACCAATTCGTCGTCGCCGGCATAGACCGCAAAGCCTTCTGGACGGTTCCGGATAATGTCCGAGATTTGGGCAAGGTCTGCGGAGGCTTCTTTCACAGCCACCACCGTCGGGACATGCTCGGCAATGGCCAACATGGTCTCGGCCTTGATGTTAGAACCGGTTCGCCCCGGCACATTATAGGCGATAATGGGGCAATCGGTGGCCTCGGCAACTGCCGCAAAGTGGGCAATATAGCCATTGTGAGTAGGTTTGTTGTAGTAGGGGCCTACAATAAGGAGAGCATCAGCGCCAGCTTCGGCGGCCTCGCGAGAATAGCGGATGCAGTCGGAAGTGTCGTTGGTTCCCGTACCAATAATAACAGGGATGCGCTTGTTGGTGTATTCGATCGCCACTTCTACAATCCGGCGGCGTTCTTCTCCAGAAATGGTAGGGTTTTCTCCGGTGGTGCCGAGCAGTACAATGCCTTCTACCCCTCCAGAGATCACAAAGTCAATATGGCGGCGCAGTGCGCCAAGGTCTAATTGGTTGTCTGCTGTAAATGGGGTTACCAAAGCAGGAGCAGTTCCTCTGAAAATCATGTTTTTAATCAATTTAGATGTTGTTGTGGTTGGTTTGTGTGGCATAGATGAGTGCCTTGTTGTAGTTGCGCTTTTGTTTGCGCGGGTTAGGATTCTTCATCATGTTACAACAGGTTAAAGGTTGCGTTAAAGACGGCCACAAGCAATGAGGCTGTCTGATGAACGATACGAATCCTCTAATTAATTTACAAGCAAGACAAAACTCCAAATTATATTTCACAATTGATACACCACTTCAAAAGGCTTGTTTTTTTACAGCAAGATCATTATCTTTCTTTTGTTTGAAAGTTTTCAAACACACAAAACGTTTCAAGTATCTTCCACCACCTTTTGTCTAAAGTTCATGCTTACCGATATTTGCATCTGACTTTGAGACAAAAGAAAACCCTATTTTGAACCGTTCTCGCCGTAAAAGTATCCCCATATTGCTATTACCCTTACCGATTTAACCAACAAAAAACGACGTATGCAAAAAAGACTCGCAAACAAAGTGGCCATCATTACGGGTGGCAGTCAAGGAATTGGCCGCGCAACTGCCGAACGCTTCGTTAAAGAAGGAGCAAAAGTGGTGATAGCAGATGTGAATATCGAAAAAGGGGAAGCATTTGTAGCAGACCTTCAGGCACAAGGACATGAGGCCGAATTTATCCGCGTGGATGTTACCTTGAAAGCAGATACCGACGCGATGGCCGCTTTCGCCCACAAGACTTTTGGGAAAGTGGATATTTTGGTAAACAATGCTGGCATTACCAAAGACAGCACCCTTGCCAAAATGACGGAAGAAGCGTTTGATCGCGTTATTGCTGTAAACTTAAAAGGTGTTTTTAACAGCACCCAATCCACCATTCCTTACATGATTGAAGGTGGTTATGGCCGGATTCTCAACGCCGCTTCGGTTGTTGCCTTGTATGGTAATTTTGGCCAGACCAATTATGTGGCGACCAAGGCCGGCGTCATCGGGATGACCAAAACTTGGGCGCGGGAATTGGGCCGTAGAGGGATTACTGTGAATGCGGTTGCGCCCGGTTTTATCGCAACCGATATGGTTAGTACGATTCCGGAAAGGGTTCTGGAGGTTTTCCGCGAAAAAACACCCGTTTTACGCCTTGGAGAAGCGGAAGACATTGCAAATGCCTATTTATTTTTAGCCAGTGATGAGGCTTCGTTTATCACGGGAATCACCTTAAGTGTGGACGGTGGGCTTACGCTCTGATTTTTCTTTTTCTGGTTAAGGGCTTTTGGAGACGAAAGCCCTTTTTTTACAACGATAATTTACGGGTTAAAATCTACCAGCCTTCGGTTACGCGCAGCCACCAGCCTTCGACAATCCTCTGCCAGTAAAATACGCTTGGGATGGATGCAAAACCCGATGACCCGTATCTTATTAACCCATAACTCACTTTACCGAAATGCAAAAAGCTCCGCAAGGGGCTTTTTTTCTGATTACTTGACAAAACCTTTATAAATTTTTATACTTACGCAAATCTTATATGTATAGTCACTTTTAAACCAAATACAACAATGGAAAAGCCTCAAGCCTCAAGCCTCAAGCCTCAAGCCTCAAGCCTCAAGCCTCAAGCCTCAAGCCTCAAGCCTCAAGCCTCAAGCCTCGTTTTAAGCAGTTTTAATACCTAGGGTTCCACCTTCCGATGTTCTCTTAATAAATTTTATGTATTGACGCTCACGCTATTCTTCTTTTTTATCTCAGGTTGCGACTTTTTTGGTTCCAATAAGCAAATAAAGGAACAAGTAGCGGATCTTATTATTCTCCCTTTTCAAAAAACAAGCCTAAGCAAAACAGATAACTTTGACGCCTATGAAGCTGCTATAAATGGAGAACTTACGTGTTTTGTTAGCCAATTAGCACCTGAAGAGTCACCGTTTAAGTATCAATACCATCAGATTAAGCTACTTTTTGCACCGCGTTTACTCACTGAAATATCCGATTTAAAAGTGGTTCAGGGACTAAGGTATTCCTTGGATGAAGAGCGGAGCGGAGATACCAAACGATATGCAAGATGCCTGTTCCCAAAGACAGAGAAATTATCGAGGCTACTTCTCCAACATCTTCAATTTGACCCGACCCAGCCCCTGCCAGAGAATTTAATGATTGATGAAACATCTTTATCATCGCCACTGTCCAAAACAGCAAATACGTTTAAAATGATTTGCTCAACAACCACCATTACCTCAACCATCCAGGGCGTAACCTATCCATCTCTCACTCGGATTAACTATGACGATTGTATTGAAATCCATATCGAATTTCTCACTCCTCCAGACTTGCCAGCTATGCCAATTTGGGATTATGAACAATATGCAGGCGGTGGCGGCGGTGTTGGTGGCGGGGATACGGCATCTGGAGGCGATCATCCTGATGATGTGTTGGAAATACCGCCCGATTGTAATAACTTTAAAAACTTATCAGATCCAAAGTCAAAAACATACTGCAAGAGTCCCCTCCTTAATGAAAAACAAAAACAGACGATTAAAAATGAACTCGATAAAATATATTCTTTAGGTGGAATTTGTGCGATTTTAGCTGAACTTGGGTACAGGCATTTAAACAATTTTAAAACATTTAGCGGAGCTACCTATGCAGATTATGATGTTCGCTATGATCATGAAAAACATCCTATATTTGGGTTTGCTCTTCCTTATGGAGATTATATAGCGTTGCTGGATGATCTGGTCAATGAACCAACAGTTTATTTTTTTACATCATCCAGAAGGCCACCAAAGATGACTCTAAGATACGCATTAGTGCATGAATTAGATCATTTATATGGTTACCAACATCCTATAAACGAGTCACCTAAAACCAAATTGGAATCGCCAAATGCGGCATCTTGCTCGCAAGACCCTCAAAAGTTAACTTTATAGAAATGTATTCGGGTTAATTTGACTAAATGACATACAAGCCCAAGGCATGTTGTACTTCGTTCAGCTTTCTCGGGCTTGTATGCTTTAATCTTCAATAAAAAACAAGAAATGATGACTATTTATTCTATCAAAAAAGATGCCTTCTCCCTCCGCCTCATGATATTACCCGTATCTTTTATCATGTTAATTTCTTCGTCCGTACTCGCCCAGCCTATGTCGTTGGCGCAAGCAGATGAAATTTTCTTTCCCTTGATCTTTAAAGCCTACGTTAAGCGAGAAAAACCAAATATTTTTGAACGTCTAAGAACCAAAGAACCGACTATAAAAATCTATATAGACCCTTTAATATTGGATTCTTCTGCTTCCATTTTGTTGTCTGATAAGAGGAAACAGCTTATACAGAAAAATAAAATCCCCAAACAATCTTTTTACATATATCGCCGATGCTCTACACTTGAAAATTATATTTCTTTCTTACCTAACGAGCCAAAATACTTTGAAAGAATAGAATTTTACAACACAAATTGTAAGCCTTTAATCCCTTACGTGGTGATCCTCATCAGTGAGCCACAGTATAATGTGAACGATAAAAGTTGGGAAGCATATCTTGACATGCAATATTCAATGGGTCTGATCCAATATAAAGTCCGTCTTAAAAAATCGTGGTGGGGAAAATGGAAGGCCAAGTTCAACGTTCATTATACAATACAAATATAATCGAACGCTATTTGTATGTGTAAAAAGGAGGTATTGGTTGTTGCTGATGCACTTATGTCTCACTCTGAAATTATACTTTAATGCCTAAGATATTCATCTTCTTTATTGTGTTATTTTGTGCATCACATCCGAGGTTGTTGGCACAATGTGAACACATCATCCAACCGACTCAAAAAGAAATAGACGAAGGATATGCCCAGATGTCCTCGGCGTTTATTCGGATTGTTTTGTCGGTTTTTTTTGAAGACAAATCACCTCTAATAAACAGGGCTGCGGGCAAAAAAGTTTCCCTACGATTTGTTGACCATGAACGATTAACCAAACCGGGCGATTTTTTCGGAACTAAACTCCTTCATGACACCCCACCATGCTGGGAAGGGACTTTGCCCGCAAAGAAAAGAATTGCAAAACGTATTTTGCAGGAGGCCAACAAATTAGGCGCGTTTTACATTGATTCCCGGAATGAACGCAAAATGCTTGACAAAATAAAGGTTAATAAACCATCTGATCAGGGTAACTTCTGGGCACCGCCTTTCGACTTCACCTATTTAATCTTAGCAATCCCCAGAAAAGGCGGCCCCTACAGTCCTGGAATGTACATTGATGAAAAAGAAGCCTTTCCAGATGCGTGGTCTATGCGAGTGACCAAAGTTACGAGGGGAAGCATCTTTTATTATGATATCACCCTGCAAGAAATTAGCCCAAAAACATGGGTACTTGTTCATGCACGAGGGCTTTTTGGATTTATGTTTGATTTTTAATAAACCAAATCCACAAAGCATTCAATTGAATATCTTGCAAACACTTAGACCAAAACGCTACTTTAAACAGCAATGCCCTATGAATACATTATTAAGCTATGTACTCAACATCTTATTTGTTTTTTCCACGCTAACCACATCGGAAGCCAGTGGAGAAAAAAACAATCTCCCCTTGCCTTTTCCAATTAGTTTTGTATCATATAAGTGGTATGATAATATGGGTGGGGAAAATCCAAAAAGAAACGAAAATAATGGTGAATATCAGCCACCTTTATGTCCGAACAATGATCAATTAACCCGAAAATATTATTGCGACAAATCTCGTGTTTCAACCCTTTCAGCGACGGATCATGAAAGGGCTAAAAAAATATTAGATGAAACAGCAAAGCGCGGGCCTACTTGCGCCAAAATTGCTGAAGTTGGCTATTATATGCTTGCAACCAATGTGATTGTAACCGTTCCACAAATTAACCCAAAGGAACTACCACCGGAATACAAACACTACGAGAATGTGTGGGGGTTCTCATATAAAGGGACACATGCGTTTTTTGATGAAATAACGGGCAAAGTCTTGGGTGTAAATGCTGGTTTCCTGACATTAGATGCACGGGTTCTTCAAGGGAATGGTATAGAAAATATAATCCCAAACAAGACCTTTACGTTTGAATGGTTACTTATTCATGAACTCGATCACATTTTTACGGGAAACCCTGGCCACGTAGCCCTTGATCCTACTGGTCACGAAAACTTATATACAGACAATACACGTACTTGCGCCCCCAGTTCACGTACTAATGCATACCAAACAAGTCTATGATTAAGCAACTATTTATTATAATAATTGGTTTTATTACAGCACAGCCAATTATAGCCCAGTGCGAGCACTTAAAACAGGGTACGCCGGAGCAAATTGCGATGGGTTATGCAAAAATTGATGTGGAAATGGTGCGTACCATTCTTGCCGTTTTTTTGGAGGATGCCTACCCAATCAAAGACAGACTCTCGATTTGGAGGCCTCATGCAAGATTTGTAGATGCAAAACGTCTCATCAAGCCCGGATTAACGGATACAGGCTCTGGTCTAAATCCTGAACCGTGCTGGGAGGGCACTATTTTGGCAAATAAGCGGGTTTCTCGTATGATTGCACGAGAAGCAAAAAAAATGGGCGCTTGGCTTATTGACTCCAGAGACGAGCATTCTTCTGTTTTTAAGCAATATGCGCAAAAGAACAGAGAACGCCTCGAAAGAGTACTACCTTATGAAAAGGGTTTCATTTTTTACGTGATTCTTATCTCCCTCCCCCGCCCAGGTGGTGGATATGCCATTGCACTTGATGGGGATGATATTGATGAAACTACTCTTTATCCTGATCATTGGACAGTTAGGGTAGATGAGTCTTCAGAAACTGGCAATTTAGTTTACGATCTTGTTCTTAAGCAGATGCCTGATGGAAAATGGAAAGTAGAGAAGGTTCTCGTCGTGACAGGGATTCATTTTATAGCCTCGCCATTGCTTATCACCGATCTTCTGAAAAAGTGATTTTTTACGTGCGCTATGTTTTAACCCGAAAAGGAGGTTAAGAACACTACCACCTTGACGCATTATAATAACTTACGCGACCCCACCGAAAATCGCAGAATGGGCGGCTGCTAATCCGTTTGAATCCTACCGAAATGCAAAAACCTCCGCAAGAAGCTTTTTTTTGCTGGGCACTTGACAAAACCTTTAAAACAGGACTTAGGCACATATTGAAAAAGAAGGGTAATATTAACACCAAAAGCGTTAATATAGCGGCAAATTTAAAAAGTAATATGCAAGTGAATGAGCGGGTTTATTCGTAATATTTATTGACGAGTCTTTTAACTATACCAATACGCACATGGCAGACCATGGTAGTGTAATTTAGTGGGTGTTTTGCTTAATTTTGTTCAAAAAAAGACTGGTCATGGTAATTGAAAAAAATGTTGTCATAAATGTGGTTCGGAACATATCGTGAAAAATGGTTCGAATAGTTCTGGAAACCCGAAGTACAAGTGCAAAGCGTGTGGTTTTGGGGGTGTTTTTCAAAGTGTGCGTAAAAGTGAGGCGTTCAAAGAAATGGTTGTGCAGGCGGCCCAAGAAC